>JBKCGZ010000195.1:0-20569 GCA_046303115.1 Bacteroidota bacterium
TACGTTGTTTTATTTTTTTTACAACATTCAAAATTTACTAACACTGTGAACGCATATCAGGTTCCTGAGAAAATCGAAAAAGGAATCCCATTGGTTTTGTACAAAGACTCAATTGATGTTTGCTACAGTTTTAAATTTACATCGTTGCTCAAAAACAAGATTGACATTTTAAAAGAAATAAATAATAAGGACTATAAATTCTATAATGATGGAATTAATGGAGTGAAATTAGTTCCTGATTTTATTGATAAGGAACAAGTATATTTTAATGCAGCTTGGAAAGATTTTAGAACTATATTTTTGTTTGGATGGTTGTTTGAATACGATAAAATAACTTAACTTGTCACCACAAAAAAATCCCGAAGCATGGCCTCGGGATTTTTTATATCAATTTTTAAATCTTATTTCTTCGTTTTTCCTTTCACTGGTTTTTCGTTTTCGAAGGTCACAATAAACGCATCAGTAAATCCAGCTTGAATCATTGTTTCTTTGAGATTCTTAGCTGATTCATAACTTGATTCGCTACCTACAAAGTACTTTAACCAGTTCTCTTCACCATATGAAGTAAGCATTTCTGCATCCGTCATCATTGATAGATTCTTTTCTACAACGTCTTTAGAAAGTTTGTTAAATGCGCCAATCTGTACTTTATATTGGATCCCTTTGTTAATCACTTTTTCTACCACTTTTACTTCTTTTTTAGCGTTCAATGGCTCGTACGACATTCCTCTGATTTCACTTCCATCAGTTGTGTTTCCACCGCTAGCGGTTAAGTTTTCATCCACTGATCCCACTTCAGTTAATCGTAAGTTACTTATGGCAATATTTTCAGCCCCTGATTTATTACGATTTAAATAAATATTTTGAATATAACTTCTATCGTTAAACTCTCCGAAGCGAACAGTTTCTGACTTAATCTGATACCCTTTTACTTCGACACTGTAATTGTATGTGCCAGTTCCAGGAAGTTCGATGCTGTACTCACCAGTTTTAAAATCAGTATTTACAATAGCAATGTAATCAGGATTGTTGTTTTTTGTGATTGTGATTACCGCTTCTTTTAAGTTAGGCTCTCCAATACATTTAAATTTACCTGTAACCGCAATACTTAATTCCTCTGGATTCATGTAGGGAACTTTCATTACTGATACTTTTCCTTTGGCTGCATTACGCTGACTTGTAAAATAAGCAAACTGATCAACGCCAGAAGAAACAAAACAATAGTCATCATCAGGTGAGTTTACAGGTGATCCCATATTCTCGGGATTACCCCATTTTTTTGATTCACTGTTATAAACAACTTTGAAGATGTCTAATCCACCAGTTGATTTTGGCCCACGACTACTGAAATATAAAACTCTTCCATCTGAATTACATGTAGGATAAAGTTCGTCCTCATTAGTATTGATAGATGCATCTAATTTAATAGGAGCACTCCAGTTTCCACTTAGGTCTTTTTCAACACGGTAAATATCCTTGCTCTTGCCATCTTTTATTGCACTGTAATACATCACTCGACCATTAGCACTTAAAAAGATAGTAGGCTTGTCATCCTTAACAATTTTACTGTCTTTAATAATATTGTCAGGCATGCTTAGAAGTTTACCAGCATCAGCCGTGAATTCATATTTCGAGTAAAAATTACTAGACTCCGTAATATCATCTTCCAAAATTTCAGAAAGCTGATTTGAGTCTAACAGATTTTTAGCATTCATCACCATGGCAATATGTGTACTGATATTGAATGGGTCGTTTGGCTTCTTACCAATAATTATTGCGTATTCAGAAAAAGCCTTCGCCGCTTCATCGAAACGATAAGTTAGGTGACATGCTCTTCCGTAGTAGTAGTAAATATCCTCTGGACTTCTGTCATCGTTCATTGCTTTCTTTAAATAAGGAAGTGCCGCTGATTTGTCTGCATCGATAATTAGCGCACAAATACCATAATAGTAGTTGTATTTGTAGTTGTTTGGATTCTTGCTTAGCAATTGAGAATACTGAATTGCAGCCTTTTCATATTGCTTCGCCAGATATAGTTTTTCGGCTGCCTTGGCTTGCTCGCCTTCGGTCATACCGTTAGAAAAAATGGATTGCTTACCAGAAGTCGTTGCCATCGATAAGTTGGTACCTGAAACTAAAATTGCATAAGCAACAGTAACGGAAAGTAGAATCTGTCTCATAGGACTTTGTTTTAAAATTCAAAGCTTTCTACGGACCTGATAACTAAACAGTTTCAGAATTTTAAAAGTAATTTTATTTAGAAATAGACTTTTATTGATTAGTATAAGTAATTGAAAAATAACACTTTATAAAAAAAATACTCACAATTGGCTTATAAATGTTAATTACTTTTTTTTGATAAAAAGCCGACTTTTGATTCTTCATTTTTAAGAAGTCGCTCGATGTTTTTCTGATGAGTTATGAAAACTAAAATGCAAACAAAGATTGCGAAGATGTTCAGACTTGGTATCGATTCATGGTAGATAAACATCACCGATGCAGGAAAAGATAAGGCCGCCAGTAAGGAACTAACCGACACATAATGTGTCAACAATAATGAAATTGTGAATACACCTGCACAAATTCCAGCGGCGCCTAAATGCACCGCGCATAAGATCCCTAATAATGTCGCGACACCTTTACCACCTCTGAATCCAGCGAATAAAGGATAGATATGTCCGATTAAAGCAGCCATCGCTAAACACAATTCTAAATTCATGAACTGCTGCGTATTGGGGTAGTATTTAGAGGTTAGCCAAACTAATTTAACAGCTAAAAAGCCTTTGAAGATATCAATAAACAAAACTGGAAATCCTGCTTTTTTACCGAGAACTCGGAAGGTGTTGGTTGCACCCGCATTGCCGCTTCCATAATCACGTACATCAATATTGTACATCATTTTTCCAATCCAAACAGCCGATGGAATAGAACCTAACATATAGGCTAACAGAATCAGTGAAATGGTAGTAAAGCTTATCATGTTCTTTCAAAAATAGTTAGAAACCTGTTTTTTATTACCTAAACTTTAAATTTTTATTAATAAAACCCATCGGGTTAATCGCGACCAATTGTTTATCAGTAATTTAAATTTTGTTTTATTCCTCTGATTCCGGCTCTGTAAAACGAGTTTTGAATTCGTTTTTCTTGCGATCAGTGCTTAAGATGTACTCATACGACGGCAAATCTCCTTTTTTATCTGCTATTCGCTTATCCGGTTTCATGTTATTAATCGCATCATTAAACTTGATATCCGAAGAAACAGCCTGCAAAATTCCGCGACTATAGGTAAAGTACCACCAGTTACCCTGATCTGCTTCCAAGTATAAGTTAAATACATCTCCATTTTTCTTCTTCTGAATTTCAAAGTACCCCGTCAACTGTCGACTAATGGTATTTTTATCGATGAACCCAACACCAATTGGCCCGACAGATTTAAAGCTCTGAGAATTCTTATTCCAATACATTTTTAAATCGGTCAAGTAAAGCGTTTGCTGAAGCTCCTGCGGAACTTTTTTAGGTGCTCCATATAAGGTGAATTCAGAAATCATCTTATCTGCTTTTTCAGTTCCGACAATTGCACGCATGCTACGGGTCCAGATAGAGCGAGTATCGTTAGTAGGCTTCAACGTCGTATTGCTGGTTAAGCTTTCCGACATCAGCTTCAATGCATCGTTGTTAAACATAAAGTCTAATCCAAGTAAGACATCTAATGAGGTAGAGTCGTTAAGCGGGTTATAAATTACTCTTCCGTTAAATGTTGTCTTTAACTGTCCGAAATTAAATCCAGGTTTTAACTCACCTTCAGCAACCACATAACACGAATCGTTATTTAATGAAATACTATTGCCTGGCAAATCTGGATTCGATATTTTCTCTTTGCTTGCAATGTAATAGCTGTTTGCTTTATCGTTATAGCTCAAATACCCTTTCACGGCAACCATTGCAGAGTCGGTGTTTTTTTCCTTCGGAGAAATAAATCCCGCATAGTAACCAGAACTATCATTACTCAAGAATATACCAACACCTAGGCGTTCTCCATTTTCATTACGAGGCTCATCAACAGGAATGGTTAAGTTTTTAATATCAATGTCTGATTTAAAGCCGAACCAATTAATAGAAAGCCCTGCGGTACATAAATGTTTTACACTCGCAAATCCATCAAAGTTTAACAACGGATTAGCAGCGTTAATTTGAACTCTTCCTTTATATTGAATATTGGTACTTAACTGGAAGTTTTCTGTTTCAGGAATATTACCATTCGCATAAGTTTGTTTTGCGGTATCAACTCCAATTCGCTCTAATGAAATTAAGTGAGGCGTACCTGCGTGGTCGTTATACGCATACTGACCTGTTCCTTCGTATTCTTTTCTTCCTTTAACTTGAATTTGTGCTCCTGTAATTTTGTGGTATTTGCTAACTACATTCGCAATTACTGTTGCATTATTCAGCGGACGCATATATGCATCTTTTTCGATGACGATAGTTGCGGTGTCATTTGGTTGGATACTCGCGTCAGCAACAAGAATCTCTTTTACCTTTCTTGCTTTAATCAAATAATCATTTAAATTGTATCGTGCCAATCCTGCATTCCAACGCAATGAATCTTGAAAGGCGTTGGTTGAAACAAAGTCAGAGCCTTCAATATTAAGTTTCGTTTTATCAATATTATCATCCCCAAATTCAACTTCATCTTTATCAATAAACCACTTAAACTGTGCAATGTAACAGATGTACTGATTTAAAGGGAAGCTTACATAAGAACCTTTTCCGTTCGAGATGAAATTACCAAAGCGGTTCACCAAATCAATTTTTGCATTTACATTTTTTGTCTGAATGGCTAATACAGATTCGATATCAGACTTCAATTTGAAGTCGGCAGTATCAGATCCATATGCATCTTGCTTGAACCAGAAATTTTTTGCTTCAAGGTTCGAAGCATCAAACTTCGCATCTCCATTTCCTCCTAATCCTTTTGATGCTAATAATAAATTACCGGATAAAGAAACTTGTTTATTATAAACTTCAATTGGAACTGTTGTCATATAAACGTACATCTCATCTTTCTTTGGACGCCAGTTAATAGCCGTTTGCTTGCCTTGTGCATCTGGAAATCCGACACCTGCAATCATTTCTTTTCTCAAATCGAATGCAGCATTTTGCATATTCGTTGAATCAATAAAGAATACAATTTCTTTCGAGGTGCTGGATGAACTCAGGTAATCAACTTTACCATCGCCTAATAATCCTGCATAACTTAAGTCGATATGATTAGTGAATGTTCCTTTACCACCATACATCGGATATCCTTCACCCGGCGAATTACGTTCAAATCCGAAGGAGTAATCAGGACGAATAACTGCCATCTCTTTGATGTCTGGAAAAATCCCGCCAGACACAAATGTGCCTGCGAACTTCATTCCGCCTGATGAGAAATTATCGAGTGAATCAATTGTAAATGGTTCAATCTTGAAATAGAATTTATCTCGATTATAAACACCACCGTAAATAGAACGATGATCATAATACACGTATGATTCTTTATCGCTCACAAATTTCGGGTACTGAGAATAACTTTTCCTGCTTGATTTATTATTTAAACTATCGATGTATAAAACACCAGATACATTTTGCAAAGTGCTTTTAAGAGGAATCAATTTCGGATTGCCGTTTTCATCGAGTTCATTATCAGAAACAACTTTCAAACGAATAGAATCAATCGTAGCTAAATTAAATTTAAACTGATCGTAGATGAATTCGAATTTCTTTCCGAAGAAATCAGAACGGCCTGCATGCACTTTACCTGAGAATTCAAAGTCGCGGTTTTTCTTTAACTTGATTTGTTGATTTTCTGGAGTTACCCAAACTGCTTGCGTATCACTTAAAAATACTCTAGAAACACCTTCCATATCCAAATCGAAATTCAATAGATTTAGTTTTGCATTTGGTTTTGCAGAGATCACAGAGCTTATTTCAATTTTGTCATAATCGATTTTTTCTGTTTTCGCTTCGAGATAATAAACTACTTTGTCTTTTGCAACAGCACTCGATGTTTCTGCGTCATAAGTGAGGAAACCTTTGTTCGCTAAAAATATCATCAATGATTTAGCCTCTGATTCTGCAACTCCTAACATCTGCGCAAGCGTAGCCGAATAAATGACATCACCATAACTTCTATTGTATTTGTAAATTAATTGAAGTGGATTGTAATCACTCAAACCTTGCAGCTTACGAAAACGATCATCCGAAAATAAATTTTCTGATTCCATCCACATCTTACTTTCACCGGCACCAGAAATCATTTTTAATTCCATCAGTGGATCATCAATCTTCCAATAAACTCCATCTACGTAAATATCTACTTTGTGAAAAGAATTATAGAACGGCATACTCATACCTGTTGAGTTATCTATAATCAAACTCACCTGACGATCTTTATTAACGTATTTAAAATCTAACGAAGGGTGATAGATACTATCGTTTTCAAAATAAATAATAGCAGTTGCATTTTGTGCGCTTAATCGCTCAGGTCGAACAACGAAACTTTTGCATTGTACACTTAATTGTATTTTATTATCACGCTTAAAGTTTAATGTTGCCTTTTGATCTTTCGAGCCTGCGCCAATCATCTTAGCACCTTGTTGTGAGAAGCCTCCAACATAGTCAGCATCCTTAATTAGTTCTTTAATGGTAAGATTAGCATCGTAACTCTGAAAGCGCGGATAGGTAGCATTGCTTGAATCCGCATTCGCTAATATTTTATCCGTTACTTTTCCTGTTAATGCTGTTTTGAAATATTTTTTATTGTAAAAATCAGCTGAGTCAGATGAATAAATACTACTCGTTACATCGATGATTGTATTTTTTAAATTAGCATACGCTTCTTCCTCGGGAATACCTGCTCGCATCCAATTTATTTTACCACCTGTGCCATAGAACTTTTTTATTAGTGGATAGTAAACACCTTGTATGTTATAAATCACGCTGCTGTCTGATTTGGCATAGCAGGTAAGTGTCATAGCAGGGAAATTCACTTTTGGAACAGAGTCGAAATCAAAAATAAAATTACTCGTGCCTGCAGCCCATTTTGTAGAAGAGGATTGATATAAAATATTTCCACTGAATAATCCAGAACAAATTTCAATATAGTCGCTATAGTATTTTGTTTTTCCAAACAGCATTTTATCAAGACTGTTATGCCATTTAGTAAACATATCACTTGATTTTCCTGATTCAGAAAATCCGATTAATGCTTCAATGTAATTACTGAAATCAGGAAATGGCTTTAGTCTTTTCTTGAGCATATCATTACAAGTCTTGATAACTGTTGCTTGTTGATCAGCTGTAAACTTTGGTTGCTCTATCCATACTAACTCAAATCGATCGGTCAGTTTTTCCGTTTCTTTTTTATTAGTTAATTCTAAGTAGGCTTTTATCTCTTTGAAAAAAGTTTGCGGTTCTGCAGAAAATGGTTTCTGGACCTGTGAAAATCCAAAGAAAGGAAATAATAAAAACAGTGATAATAGTATTTTCTTCATTCTTAATTATTGTTTTTGGAATGTTGCGCAGCACCAATCGTTTTGTGAGGTGTGTTGTACATAGTCTAGTTTGTATTCAGCAGCTTTACTTTTGATAACGGATAAATCTGAAGTATAATATCCACTCGTGATTAATAATCCACCAGGATTTAAAGCAGCTGCATATTTTTCTACATCGTTGAGAATTATATTTCGATTGATGTTGGCTAAGATGATATCATACGTTTTGCCTGCTAATAATTCACTGCTTCCATGTGCGACTTCAATTTGAGGATATCCATTTCGCTGTGCATTCTCAATCGAATTATCAACTGAGTTTGGATCATTGTCAATAGCAAAAGCGGACGAAGCTCCAAGCTGCATTCCTAAAATAGCAAGTATGCCTGTTCCGCAACCCATATCTAACAACGACTTATTTTGAAAGTCGATATCCAACATTGCTTCCATTACTTGTGAAGTAGTTGGATGGTGACCTGTACCAAAAGCCATACGTGGTTGTACAATTATTTCATGTGCGAATGATGGATTGGCCTCGTGAAATTCAGCCCTTACATAAATTTTATTGCCAATGATTTCTGGCTGATAATTTTTCTCCCATTCGGCATTCCAGTTTTGCCAAGGGATTTCTTGAATGGTATAATTGATATCGCAATTCATTGCTTTAACGCCCTCAATAATTTCAATCACTTCATCTTGATTAAAATTGGATGTTTGAATGTATGCTTTAAAGCCTTGAGGCGTTTCCTCAAACATTTCGAATCCTTCTTCACCTAATTGATAAGTAAGCATTTCGCCGAATAATTCGACAGGATTTAGTTGTAGGTTTAATTCTGTATAGTTCACGATTTAAAAATACCGTTTTTGCAAGGGGAGATTCAGAGGGGTTCCACGATGTTTTCAACATTTTTATCAAATAGTATTTTAACAATTTGTCAGTAATAACCGTGAATTAAATCATGAAATACTGCATTTTTATCTCACTACTTCTTGATTATCTTCGTACCGTATATTTTTATTTATGAACCGAACACTTATTACCAATATAAAAGGACTCGTTCAGGCAAACAGAAGTCATGTGATTATGGGAGCCGATATGAAGGAGTTGCCCATCATTGATGATGCCTGGTTGCTGATTCAAGGAGATGAGATTGCTGCAGTTGGACATATGAATCATATGCCGCATTCAGATGTGACGGATGTAATTGATGCCACTAATCGATTTGTGTTACCAGCTTATTGCGATTCACATACGCATATTGTTTTTGCTGGCTCTCGTGAAAGTGAGTTTGTTGATCGTGTTCATGGATTGACCTACGAGGAGATTGCGAAGCGAGGTGGTGGAATCTTGAATTCTGCGAAGCGTTTGCAAAATACTTCCGAAGAAGAATTATATGAAGGTGCAATGTCGCGTATTCACGAGATGATTATGACAGGCACAGGTGCGATTGAAATTAAAAGTGGTTACGGATTATCGTATGATGCAGAAATAAAAATGCTTCGTGTCATTAAGCGTTTGAAGGAAACTTCTGATGTAAAAATTAAAGCAACGTTTTTAGGCGCACATGCTTTCCCTGCTGAATTTAAAGAGAATCGTTCTGCTTATGTTGATTTGTTAGTTGATCGATTGATTCCTTTTATTGCTGATGAAGGTCTTGCAGATTATAACGATTTATTTTGCGACCGCGGATTTTTTACCGTTGAAGAAACAGATCGAATTTTAGAAGCGGGAAATAAACGCGGACTAAAACCAAAGATTCACGCCAACGAATTAGATTTTTCTGGTGGTGTGCAAGTAGGAGTGAAGCATCATGCTTTGTCAGTTGATCATTTAGAATGTGTAGGTGATGATGAAATCAAAACATTATTAGGAAGTAAAACAATGCCTACTTTATTACCAGGCACTGCTTTCTTCTTGAAGATTCATTATCCTCCTGCTCGTAAAATGATTGATTCTGGATTGCCAGTTGCATTAGCCAGTGATTATAATCCGGGTTCTTCTCCTTCGGGAAATATGAACTTCGTACTAACGCTTGCTTGTTTGTACTTGGGAATGTCGCCAGAAGAAGCGATTAATGCAGCAACATTGAACAGTGCTTACGCAATGGGTGTGATGGATGAATTAGGTTCAATTGCTCCACATAAAAAAGCAAATTTATTTATCACAAAAGAAATTCCTTCTATAGGATATATTCCTTATGCGTATGGAAGAAATATAGTTGATAAAGTAATGATCAACGGAAAATTAAAATAATAAAATTCAAAGTCATTAAAAAGATATGAAACAATTAATCGAGTGTGTTCCTAATTTCAGTGAAGGAAATAATTTACAAATCATCAATCAGATTACAGATGCGATTAGCAGTGTTGAGGGAGTAAAATTATTAAATGTTGATCCGGGTAAAGCGACTAACCGTACTGTAGTAACGTTAGTAGGTGAGCCTGCTGCTGTTGTTGAAGCTGCCTTCCGTGGAATTCAAAAAGCATCTGAGTTAATCGATATGTCGAAGCATCATGGTGAGCATCCTCGTATGGGTGCGACTGATGTTTGTCCGTTTATTCCTGTTGCTAATATTTCAATGGAAGAAACAGCAGCGTGGAGTCAGAAATTAGCCAAGCGAGTAGGAGAGGAATTAAATATTCCGGTGTATTTGTATGAAGAAGCGCAAGCAGATAAGTCGAGAAGTAATCTTTCGGTCATCCGTGCCGGTGAGTACGAAGGATTTTTCAAAAAGATAAAAGATCCACAATGGAAACCAGATTTTGGTCCTGTTGAATTTTCGGCAAAGTCGGGTGGGACAGTTATTGGTGCACGCGACTTTTTAATTGCATACAATGTGAATCTGAATTCTAAGTCTGTGAAACGTGCAAACTCTATTGCATTTGATATTCGCGAAGCAGGTCGTATAAAGACAGATGAGAAAGGGAAGAAAGTATTGGATGAGAATGGCAATGAGATTCGTATTCCAGGATCGTTAAAAGGAGTTAAAGCTATCGGTTGGTATATTGAAGAATATGGTCAGGCGCAAGTGTCGATTAATATTACGCAGTTCAAAGAAACTCCATTGCATATTGTTTTTGAAGAGTGTTATAAGAGTGCATTTAATCGTGGAGCAAGAGTTACAGGAAGTGAGTTAGTTGGATTAGTTCCTTTAAGCGCCATGTTGGATGCAGGTCGCTATTTCTTAAATAAACAACGTTTATCCTCAGGTGTTAGTGACCAGGAATTAATTCATATTGCAGTGAAATCGATGGGATTAGATGAGTTATCTCCATTTGACGCTAACCAACGAATCATCGAGTATGTATTGAATGAAGGTAATACGGCGCCGTTAGTGAATATGAAGCTGAATGCCTTTGCTGATGAAACTGCAAGTGAGTCGCCAGCACCAGGAGGTGGGTCAATATCTGCTTACGTTGGAGTTTTAGGTGTTTCATTAGGAACGATGGTAGCTAATTTAAGTGCTTCTAAAAAAGGCTGGGAAGACCGTTGGGAAGATTTCAGCAATTGGGCTGAAAAAGGACAGGCCTATAAGAAGCAGTTGTTGGATTTAGTAGATGAAGATACTCGTTCATTCAATGCAATTATGAATGGATTTGCATTGCCAAAAGGTACCGACGAAGAAAAGGCAATTCGTAAGCAAGCAATTCAGGATGCAACCAAATATGCGATTGAAGTTCCGTTAAAGGTGATGGAAGTTTCATTAGCAACGATGGAAGTTATGAAAGCAATGGTTGAAATTGGAAATCCGAATTCAATTACCGATGCAGGCGTTGGTGCATTATGCGCTCGAACTGCTGTGATGGGCGCACATATGAATGTGAAGATTAATACGGGTAGTTACGATGATAAAACATTTGTTGGTGACATCTTAAAGAAAGCTGCTGCTATTGAAGAACAAGCGGTGAGGTTAGAAGGGGAGATTGTGGGGTTGGTGAATAAAGCGATTGGGTAATTTGATAATTTGATAATTTGAAGATTTGAAGATTTGAAGATTTGCTTCTCGATGCCTCGGGATTGAAGTTGAAATTTATTTGTAATTTTATTTCATGGAGAAACCAAAATTAGATCGTTCGGCTTTTAAGATTAATACTTTTGAGTCGGCGGATAATAACAAAGAATATTGGTTAAGTAAAACGCCTGATGAGCGATTTGCTGCCGCATGGTATCTCATCTGCTGCGCTTATAATATTGATTACAACAATCCTCCTAAATTAGATCGTACTTGTTTTTCAATGCGCAAACATGAGTAATATTCTAAATGATGATTTTGTTGATTTTCTAAACGCTTTAAAAGAGTGTAATGTGGAATATATTTTAGTTGGTGGATATGCCGTAATTTATCATGGTTATAATCGGACAACTGGAGATTTAGATGTTTGGGTAAACCCTACAAAGGAAAATTATAGGAAGTTGATTTTGGCTTTTAATAAATTCGGATTAAGCCTTTTTGATATGACAGAAGAATTATTTCTTGCCAATAAGGAACTTAATGTTTTTACATTTGGTAGACCTCCAGTTTGCATTGATTTATTGACTCGATTAAAAGGACTAAACTTCGATGAAGTTTATCCAAGCAGTTATCAAACAGAATTCAGTGGAGTTGATGTTAGAATGATTGATCTACCAGATCTAATAAGAGCGAAAAAGGCATCCAATCGACCAAAGGACATCGACGATATCAATCATATTTCTTGATTTAAGGCTAAAATTAAAACCAAAAATTACAAAATCAAAAATACTACCGGTATCTTATGCAACTCAGGAATTTGTTTTTTCCATTCTTGAATGCGTAAGGTGCGAATGCTTTCTTGATCCGTATCAATATTAGATGCAATACATAACCGAGTTTCGTTATTGCATGCCGTTAGAATGTCTTTTAGCATGGGGTTATTACGATATGGCGCTTCAATAAAAATTTGCGTCTCATTGCGTTGCTGTGCCGATCGTTCTAATTGTTGTAACGATTTAATTCGTTCGCTTCTATCGATTGGTAAATAACCGTGAAAACAAAAACGTTGTCCGTCTAATCCCTAAGAAATTAACGCTAATAAAATAGAAGAAGGACCAATTAATGGTTTTACTTTAATATTCGCTTTATGTGCCGCTGCCACTACACGTGCGCCTGGGTCCGCAACTGCAGGACAACCAGCTTCGCTTAATAATCCTGTTGGAACCTTGTTCTTTAACGGATCTAAAAAGGAATTGATGTTTTGCTTTGGATCGTGTTTGTCTAATTCGAATATTGTTAACTCTGCTTGTGGAGTTTCAATAGCACATTGTTTTAAAAATGCTCTCGCTGATTTTTCATTCTCAACAATAAATACTTTTAATTGGCGAATGATTTCGAGAGTGTTTGCCGATAAATACAATTCCGGCGCTGTCTCAGTACTGAGTCCACAAGGAATTAAATACAATTGAGGTGTTAGTGTTGTCATAGGAATTTAATTAAGCACACTCAAATTCAATCAATGTGATTTCAGGTAACATTCCCACACGACCAGGATAACCTAAGAAACCTAGTCCACGGTTGACATACAAGTACTGATGACCTTCTTGATATAATCCTGCCCATTCTTTATATACATATTGAACAGGACTCCATCTGAAATAAGGAATTTCAATTCCGAATTGAAATCCATGCGTATGTCCTGCAAGCATTAAATCTACCTTTGGAAAATCTTTCAATACTTCAGCTCTCCAATGAGAAGGATCGTGAGAAAGCAATATATTAAAGTCACTATACTGAATATCTGTAGTTGCCTTCTTCAAACTACCATACTTCGGAAATCGTAAATGCGTACTCCAATTCTGAACTCCAATCAAGGAGATCTTATCTCCATTATTTTCTACTACACAATGTTCATCCAATAAGATATTCCATCCCATTTCCTTATGATGGTTGATTAAGGATTGAAGATTTTGCTTCTTCGCTGCATCGTTTTCCCATTTCACATAATCACCATAATCGTGATTGCCAAGAATAGAATAAACTCCATGCTTTGATTTTAATTTTGAAAGAGCAGGTTTATGCTCAATAACTTCATCGTTTCTATTATTGACTAAGTCGCCAGTAAAAACAATCAAATCAGGATTTAAATTATTGATGATATCAACAGCTCTGTTAAGCGGTTCTTGTGTGACAAAACTTCCAGAGTGAATATCTGAGATCTGAACCATTTTGAATCCGTGAAACCCCTTTGGTAAGTTGGGCAACTTTAACTTCACTTTACGGACATGGTAATCAGTTGCTCCTTTTGCCATTCCGTATAATAAACTTACGAATGGTAATGACCCAACAAATATTCCAAGTCGGACAAGGAAGTCTGATCGTGTAATGCCTTGCGGTAAGACATCCCCGTTAGAAGCATCCGTTAATTCTTTTACTGGAAAAAGTTTCGAATAACACCATTTTACAAAACGGGTTAAATCATCCACCAGCATGAAAACCAAAATCAATAATTTGGAAATCATGAGAATGAAAACGAAAGCGGTGAAGTATGTACGAATAAATTTAGGCCACGATTGAATATCCCAAATCATCGCACTTAAAATCACAAGTACGCAGAATGCGGTTAGTGACCAATAAATAACTGTTGCAGTTTTTTGAGAAAAATCAGAAGAATTTCGCAACGCAAATTTGAATGCCTGATAAACATACAAATCAATGATAAGTATGAGTGCAATTAAAAATAGCTGTCCGAATTTCATAAGGTAATTTGCATCATGTTCATTATGGAGCTAGTCTGAATACCATCCAGTTTTCGCCATTGCGTTCGTATAAAAATCGGTCATGCAAACGATTCGGACGACCTTGCCAAAATTCAATTCGATGTGGAGTAACAAGATAGCCTCCCCAATGAGCAGGACGAGGAATAGTAGTGTTTTCGTATTGTTTGTTTAAGCGAGCGACTTCATCTTCTAAATCTTTTCGCGAAGTAAGAATGGAAGATTGAGCAGAAGCCCAAGCACCAATTTGACTCTCACGAGGCCGCACGGCAAAATAAGCATCTGATTCTTCTGAACTTACTTTGGTAATGGTTCCTTCAATTCGTACTTGTTGCGACATTGCCTGCCAGAAAAAATTCAAGCATACTTGTGAGTTATTGTTGATCTCTTCGCCTTTTCTGCTGTTATAGTTGGTGTAGAATATAAATCCACGATCATCTAGTCCTTTTAAAAGTACAATACGAGATGAAGGTTTATTATCAACCACCGACGAAAAGCACATAGCGTTCGGTTCAGGGACTTCATTATTAACTGCAGAAGTAAACCATTTCTCAAATTGCTTCATAGGATTTGCCTCAAGGTCATTTTCCGACAAAATACCTTTGTCGTACTGCTCGCGCATATGTTGCAAATGATGACTAAATGGAGTTCCTTGTTCCATGCTTAAATTTTCGATGTCAAAAGTATAACATCCTTATCGAATAAATAGTTTTTAAATTGAAATCGCACACGTTTTTTTAACAAAATGTAAGAAAGTGTAAGATTTTTCGTTTTTTCAATTAATATCGTAAAAAAATGACTTTAACCATAGAAACAAAACCGCCATACGTTAGTTTAAGACAATATCAAATCATACTACTATGAAAAGAATTTTCGAACCCACACAAGGAAGCTTATTAGTGTCAGAGCCATTCTTAGCAGACTCGTTTTTTAAACGCTCTGTAGTGTTGTTAAGTGAACACGATAAGAAAGGAACATTAGGATTTATTCTAAATAAGCCAACGGATGTAACCGTTAATCAGGCTGTAGATAATTTCCCAGAGTTTGAAGCACCTCTTTATTTTGGTGGTCCAGTTGAAACTGATACCTTGTTTTATATTCATACAATTGGAGCAGAACTACAAGGCGCAATAGAAATTACAAGCGGAATTTGGTTTGGTGGCGACTTTGAAGCATTGAAAAAGATGATTGAAGAGAATAAGGTGACATCAGATCAGATTCGTTTTTATGCTGGGTACTCTGGTTGGGAGCCCGATCAATTAGAGCATGAAATGCGTGAGAAAGCATGGCTCGTAACAGATGCCCCTACGGATTTCAATTTCTTAGGAGAGCCTGAAGTATTATGGGGCAAAGTACTTAAGTCGATGGGAAATGAATATGCAATTCTTTCTACCTTCCCTGAGGACCCAAGTTTAAATTAAACTATTCAAACAGTTTTATAGAAAGCAGCAGATGGTATAAATCGTCTGCTGTTTTTGTTTTGAAAATATAATTGGAATCAGAAAAATTTTAATGTATATTTGGTTGTATGAAAGCTGTAATAATCAAACCAAAGTCTGCGACTGAATTAAAGTTTATTAATGACTTATTAAAGAAACTAGGCGTGAATTCTTCAACAGTGTCAAAAGAGGACGTTGAAGATATTGGATTGTCAAAGCTTATGCGAGGCGTTGATAAGTCTAAAAAAGTTAGTAAGGATTCTATTATTAACAAACTTAAGTCTTAATGACAGTTGAGTTTTTAAATAGTTTTTCAAAAGATGTCGACAAAATTTTAAGAAAGTCGGATAAGTTAAAGTTGCTTAAATTAATTGCTCAAACTGAAGCTGCTAAAGAACTTTTTGATATTCCGCATATTAAAAAACTAGTAGGCCATAAAAATGCTTATCGGGTACGCCTAGGAGATTATAGAATAGGTGTTTTTTATGAATTGAATAAAGTCGTTTTTGCTCGAATTTTACACCGAAAAGAAATTTACAAACTATTCCCTTAGGTTTTCTTTATTGTATCTAACTAACTTATATTTGTTACATGCAAAGTCATTCCGTTTCGGTTGAAGAGTTCGTTGGGATTTATAAAAGCAAAAAGCTTCCTTTATTTGATGCACGGAGTACTTCGGAGTATCAACGCGGACATATACCAGGTGCGCAGTCGTTGCCATTGTTGGATGATGAAGCGCGAAAGATAATAGGCACTATATACAAGCAAGAAGGCCGTGAGGCTGCCGTCCTAAAAGGATTTGAATTGGTAGGTCCTGAATTTTATAAGAAAATAATGAGTGCCAGTGAAATGGCGTCCAATAAAGTGGTGATGGTTTATTGTTGGAGAGGAGGGATGCGCTCGAATATTTTAGCGTGGCTATTACAGATGGCTGGATTTAAAGTCACTTTACTTAAAGGTGGTTATAAAACATTTCGTCATTGGGTGATTGATCAATATTCACAGCAAAGAAATTACATTGTATTAGGAGGAAGAACAGGCTCAGGCAAAACAGAGATACTTCATTTGCTCGCACAAGAGGGAGAACAAATTATTGATCTCGAAGGAATCGCACATCATAAAGGTTCAGCCTTTGGTGCCTTAGGTCAGGAGCCACAGTTTTTGCAAGAACATTTTGAAAACAATGTTTCATGGGTTTTGTCAAATACAGTTTCTTCTGAGCCTATCTGGATCGAAAATGAAAGTCGACATATTGGAAGGAACCAGATACCGCCTATGTTATTTGAGCAGATTCGAACAGCCTCGAAACTAACTGTGAATGTATCATTGGAGACAAGAACCAATCGTATTCTTCAGGAATACGGAATTTTTGATACAAATATCTTGATTGAAAAAACGCAGGATGTTTCCCGAAGGATGGGGCCGCAACATGCAAAAGAGGCAATACAGTATCTAACGGTTGGGGATATCCGTAATTGGGTATTGAAAATGTTAGATTATTACGACAAGACCTATCAGCATTCAGGAATGAGTCAGGAAAACAAAAAAGTAGCTGAAGTGGATTTTAGCTGGGAAGAAAAAGAAGTCGGTATTAGAAAAATGATTAATAAAAAGAAAGAGTTGTAAAATGGAGAATAAAATAAAGCTTACTGAATTTAGTCATGGTTATGGTTGTGGATGTAAAATTTCTCCTGCGGTATTATCATCAATACTAAGTGGGGCAAAAAGTAAATTACAGTTTCCGAATATGATTGTTGGTAATGCAACGAATGATGATGCAGCGGTAATGGATTTAGGTAATGGACAAGCGCTAGTATCGACTACTGATTTTTTTATGCCTATCGTGGATGATGCTTTTAATTTTGGAAAGATAGCTGCGACAAACGCCATTAGTGATGTGTTTGCGATGGGAGGAAAGCCAATAATGGCATTGGCAATATTGGGATGGCCAATTGATAAATTACCTGCTGAATTAGCATCAGAAGTAATGCGTGGTGCTGTTGAAGTTTGTGATGCTGCGGGAATTCCTTTAGCAGGTGGACATACGATTGATAGTCCGGAACCGATATTTGGTTTAGCAGTTAACGGATTAGTTCAAAGAGATAAAATTCTAACGAATCAAGGTATACAAAAGGGCGATTTTTTATTTATTACTAAGCCCCTTGGAGTAGGAGTAATCGCAACAGCACATAAGATGGGAAAGGCAAGTGATGAAGATTTAAATAATGCAATTGAATCGATGTGTCGTTTGAATTCGATTGGAGCTTTGTTACCAGCAATAAAAGGAGTCCATGCACTTACCGATGTTACAGGTTTTGGCTTATTCGGACATTTATTAGAGATGTTAGAGGGAACAGGATTCGCCGCGTTGATTGATACGAGTTCATGGCCTGTTTTACCGAACATTAATAAATACCTTGCTCAATATACTATTCCTGCAATTACCTACCGCAATTGGAACAGCTATGGAATGAGAGTCGAAGAGCCGAATGCGGATGTATTGCATTTAGGTTGCGATCCACAAACCAGCGGCGGACTTTTAATAGCGGTAGCACCTGAAGCGGTAGATGAGTTAGTGGCTCTTTTAAAAGAAAACAATATTCCTGAATCATGCTTAGCTCCAATCGGTAGAGTGATTAGTAAAGAGGGCGAGTGGGAGGTGGTTTTTTAGGTTTTTAATCAGTATCATAGGAGATTTTATGAATAATTAATAATTTTATTAAATGCTTAAAACCATCTTTCGAATCGTAGCCGGTGCCTTGTGGCTTATGGGTCGTGTGACTGGCCGCACCTACAACGAGATGAATATCATCGTTTATTATTTTATAATTCCGTATTCTTGGTTGTTGATGTTGGATGCAATATTTGGATTTCATTATTGCGCAATTGTGGGTGGTATTTTCTATTTATTATTCTGGTTAGCAATAAAGAATTTTCGACTTTTTTGTGATGACTTATTCAAATTTTCAGAAATGTTCTTGAATTCATTTAATAAATACGGGAGTAATTATGTAGCTAGTTCAGTGTGGATTTGTGTTGCTGTACCGATTGTTATTTATGGGGTGCTGATTTACTACATGGTAACTTGAAAATAATTGGCTTTATTTTTCTCTATGCTCAACTAACAAGTGAAATTTAATCGTTCATTGAGCGAAGTCGAAATGACGATTGATTAATTTAAAGGGTTCCTTTCAGCAAGCTTGCAGCTTTTATGAGTAAGTGTTTACACTCATTATTTTTATCAAATAAAATTTATTTGAAGTGCAATGCAATGTCAGAAATGATTTTACGTTCACCTAAAGCCATTTTACCTAACTCTTGAATTTCAATACATTTTAATTTATTAACATATTAAAAAAATATAAATCCAAATTCTAATTTCATTTCATGCAAAATACTTTAAGAAATAAAATTCAAAATATTATCGATAATGATCAGTATAAGGATACTGAAATTACGCTTCGGTTAATTAATTTAATTAATGAAATAGATTTTCCAGTTACATTACATAAAGAGACAAAATCAATAGGTGAGTTGTGTACTAATTTGGTCACAACAATGAGCAAAGAGAGCATTTATAAAGATAGTATCTTGACAGGCTTTACTGATTTTGATGCCAAGTTCAGAGGGTTCTCTCCTGGTGAATTTGTAGTAGTCGGTGCTCGACCGGGAATGGGCAAGACTAACTTTATTTTAAACATGGCTATCAATATGGCTGAAAAGCAGGCCGTGCAATTATTTTCGTTTGACAATTCGGAAACCAATTTGGCAATTAAAGTTCTTAGTTGTGTAAGTGAAATTTCGATGGGTAAATTCGATTACGATAAAATTACTCCATATGAATTAGAAGCAATAAAAAAGGCTTCAGA
The DNA here is from genome assembly GCA_046303115.1 of Bacteroidota bacterium. Lineage (GTDB taxonomy): Bacteria > Bacteroidota > Bacteroidia > AKYH767-A > OLB10 > CAINEC01. The sequence continues at coordinate 19,571 of JBKCGZ010000195.1, forward strand.
AAAAATAGCGAACTTAAAGCTCTATATCAAGGAGTGTTCTTATGCGAATTATCAGGAGTTTAAAAATGAGTTGTTGAAGCAAATCAAAGAAAAAGATTTGAAAGTTGTTTTTGTCGATTTTTTACAATCGATGATTCCTACTAAGTTTCGAAATAATCGCGAATTTGAAATCGGATACATTTGTCGTGAATTAAAAGCAATTGCCAAAGAATATAATATTTGCATTGTAGCTACCAGTCAGTTAAGTCGTGCAGTAGAATCGCGTGGAAGTTCAAAACGTCCTCAATTAGCAGACTTACGTGATAGCGGTATGATTGAGCAGGAAGCTGATAAAGTTATTTTCTTATACCGACCAGAATATTATGGGCTTGAAATGTTGGAAGATGGTACGACTACTAGAAATTTGATGGAATTAATTGTTGCAAAAAATAGAGATGGAAAGGTGGATGAAGTTAAAATGGGCTGTCATTTTCATTTTTGTAAAGTAATCGATTATAATCATTTTGATTTTAGCGATTTTGATTTTGGTGGTGGAATTATTATCGATCGATTTAAAGATTTAGGTCAAGATGAATTTTAATTAATAAATATAGAGCCGTTGGAGTCAAAATTATGATGTCGAACAAAAGAGACATAGTGGTTTGTGTTCCTGCAACCCGTGATCGAGTGAGTCTGCCAAAACTATTTATTCATAGTTCGCTGCGCTCACTACTCATAAATAGCACATTTGTCAAAGATACTTAACAACGGCTCTTTTTTAACTATGAATAATTACAAGCAACTTTTAAAACTAACCGCTGAACGACGGCATGAATTGTTTCATTCGATTGTAATTTGGAAAAACTTTCATTTGTTTAGAGAGAATCATCATGATTTATTGAAACATGAAATTAATTCCATTTTATTTTTAGGGATTAATTCACCTGGCTTATTAGAGTTATTGTTGAAGGCAGATTTTCGGTCTATTCAACATGTGGTTAATTATCCTGTATATACCAC
>JBKCGZ010000196.1:0-2461 GCA_046303115.1 Bacteroidota bacterium
GTATTTATTTATAAATATAAATAATATAGGGATAATTTAGAGGCAGGTCTGGAATAATGAATTATGAGTGTGAGCACTTATACTAGAGAAATTCATTGTAAACTTGTTCATGTGCATTTTTTACTTTATTAACAATGTAAAATTCTCGTTTGATAAGTTTATCTCAAAATCCTTGTTTAATACGTTCAATTTTCTAATTTAGAAATAGCTTTTCAAGATTTATAACATTTTAATTGTTTCCGCTATGAATAAAATCGGTTTTCACTTCTTTGTTGGGCTATGCATTTTAAATATTTATGCTAAAGCACAAACTTTTAATGCAAGTGATAATTCGATTGATCAATTAATTTATTCAAAGATTGATTATAATCAATTATCGGATGATGTTAAACAAAAAATTAATCAAAATAAACTAGCAGGGGTTTCGCTATTTGATGGTGTAAGTCGTTGCTTCGTTATAGATGTTTCAACTGTAAATTCAACTAGCGACATTGATAAGAAACTTACTTTTCTGAAATCAGTAACTAATTTTAAAAAGGTTAATTATCTTTTTGGTAATCGCATCGAAATAATTGCATCCATCGATACGGAGGCTGCCTTATTTAAAGAATTGTTTTTGACGAATGATTTAAATACAAATTTTATTGATCAGAAATTTGTTGTTTATAAAGCCAAATAGCCCATGAAAATACGTCTACTTCTTTATACACTTTTTTTCTTTTTTTTTAGTAGTAATGTTTGCGGACAAGCTCCAGTTAATGATGATCCGTGTAATGCGACACCGTTAACTGCAGGTACAGGTTGTAATTACGTAACTGGTACAACCACTAATGCGACAGCAACTGCTGGTGTGCCCGCTCCAGGTTGCGCGAATTATGCAGGTGGGGATGTATGGTTTTCTGTTACAGTTCCTGCATCCGGCAGTTTGATTTTTGATTCTAATACAGGTGTAATTACAGATGGAGGTATGGCTATTTATGCAGGGACATGTAATAGTCTGACTTTGATTTCATGTAATGATGATGGCAGTGCTAACGGATTTATGCCGTCTATTTCTGCTACTGGGTTGATACCAGGCACTACTATATATATACGCTTTTGGGAATATGGTAATGATAATAATGGTAGTTTCTCCTTATGTGTTGAAACGGTTACCCCATGCTCAACTACATCTACAAACTCATCGTGCGCGAGTGCTGATCCTTTTTGCACTGGAACTTCTTACAACTACTGTAACACAACGAATGTTGCTTCTTTAGGTGGTGGTGGAATTTATGGCTGTTGTCTCTCTACTCCTAATCCTGCTTTTTATTTTATGAATATTCAATCAAACGGTCCTATTACTTTTAACATCTCTCAAAGTACTAATGCAGGTGTCGGAATCGACGTTGATTTTGTTTTATGGGGGCCATTTGCATCTCAAGCTGCAATGTGTTCTGGATTAGCCGCAGGAAACATAGTCGATTGTAGTTATTCTACTGCAGCAGTAGAAACTGCTACCATTCCGAATGCGGTAGCAGGTCAATGGTACATGATTTTGATTACCAACTTTTCAAACCAACCAGGGAGTATCCAATTTAGTCAAACTAATTCTAATACTGCAGGAGCAGGTTCAACCAATTGTAATATTTTAACTGCTATACCAGGTCCATGTAGTAGCGGATATTTTACCTTAACTGGTTCTGTCGATGTGCCGGCACCCCCAAGTACAGGATCATTAACTGTTACGAATTCAAGTGGAGGTAGTCAAATTTTTAATGCACCATTTTCGAGTAATATTTCATATTCAATACCAAGTATCTGTGGAGATGGAAATACGCATACTGTTACTGCTGTTTTCTCTGCTCCTGGAGCTCCAATTGTTTTACCTGCTTCATATACAGCGCCTAGTTGTAATACACTAACGGCGACGCCGGGTCCCTGTGTTGGTGGTCAGTATACCATGTCGGGGACATTGACAACAAATAGTTGTATACCTACAACAGGAACACTAACAATTTCTAGTTCTTGTGGAGGGAGTGTGGTTTATAATGCACCATTCACAAGTCCGTTGAATTGGTCATTACCAGCGTCAAATGGTAATGGTGGTAATTGTACGATTACAGCGGTTTATTCTGCAGCAGGTGCACCAACAATCCCTTCTGTAACAGTTGCCGAACCTCAATGTTGTGGTGCTAACGCGGGAACGGTTACGGTAACTGCTACTAACGGTACTGTATCTACGTCGGGAAGTAATACTCAGGTTGTGTTATGTTCGGGTGGTTCGGTTAGTTTGGTGAGTAATAATAATTACGTACTTCCACCATCTTATGATCCAGGTTGGGATGATTCAGAATTGTTTTATGCTATTTATTTATCGCCCGGACCTACTGTTCCAGATCCAGACTTAGATCCTAATTGGACAGGTTATTATTGGACAGGAGAGGATTTTACAAATAACGCTTATGCAACAAATACTTCG
>JBKCGZ010000197.1:0-15983 GCA_046303115.1 Bacteroidota bacterium
ATGCATCATTTTACATGGTCCACACCACTCTGCTGAAAAGTCGACTAAGACCGGCTGGTCTGATTGAATTAATTCTGAAAAAGTTGCCATGATTTTATTTTTTATTATTTGATTTTGTTATTTAAACTCATCCATCCACCCCCATTGTGCACTTCGGTATAACCAATTGCTTTCAATATACTTTTAGCAGAAGCACTGCGCATTCCTGAAGCACAACAAGTAATTAATGGTTTATCCTTTTTAATTTTTGATAAAGATTGTTGCAATGTATTCAATGGAATGTTTACCGATCCACGAATGTGTCCACCTTGATACTCGCCCTTCGTACGCACATCAATTATCTGTGCACCATTTGCAATTAGTTCTTTGTAATTAACAGCGGGACCAAAACCTAATAGTTTTTTAATTGTATTTATCATTTGAATTTATTTTTAATAATCACCATTTACATCTAACCATGAACCACCATTTTCACAATCAAGCCCTAGACTTTTTAAATATGCCGTAGCTTGTCCACTTCTCATTCCACTTGCACAACATAGAACTATGGGTTGAGCCAACGCCATAATTTCATCTTTACGATTTTGAATTTCTTGCAATGGAATATTTAGACTTCCAGCAACATGTCCGCCCATAAACTCACCTGGAGTTCGCACATCAATAATTGTCATTTTTTGATTTGTCATTTTAACTAAGTATTGTTTCTTTTTTATTTGTGAATATTAAATGTCCATTGTAAGACACATCCCATGTAACAGGAATTATTTTCTTTAACATATGACTTATTCCGCAATATTTTTCCTGTGAAGCCATTACCGCATCTAATGCCGCTTGCATTGAAGTTTCATTTCCTTTGAATTCATAAACAATATGAATAGCGATGTATTCAATAGGCGCTTGCTTACTTATTTCACCAGTCACCCTCATATTAAAATCTTGCACTTGATGACTAGATCGTTTTAGAATAGCTATTACATCCATTCCCGTACAACCTGAAAGTGCAGATAAAACAAAAGGTTTCGGAATTGGTCCATTGTCTTCTCCTCCTACTCTTTCAGGAGCATCCATAACAACGGTATGACCATTTACAAGGGCATTGAATTGCATTTTGCCCATCCACTGTGTTTCTATTTCGTGTGTCATAATTGAAAGTTTTAAATTGACACTGCAAAGTTGCAATAGAATTCAGCGGTTAACAGTGACTATTATCACATTGCGTTAAGAAGCTTTATTTGATTTCGATAGATAAGCAATCTACCATCGAGTTCAAGTTTTTTTAAAAGTCGTGAAATTACCTCTCGTGAGCTAGCCAAATCATTGGCTATTTCTGTGTGTGAAAGATTTAATACTGCTGAACCTGTTAGCTTTGATTTTTCCTTTAGATAATTGACTAATCGCTCATCTAGTTTTTGAAATGCTAATTGATCAATAGCGTGCATCAATTCATTAAATCGACTGCGAATCGTCCGCATCACAAAACTTTTCCATGTTGGATATTTAACAATCCACTCATCCATTACAGAAATTGGTATTGCTAAAAATGTCACATCTTCCTCTGCAACAGCTTGCACTTCACTTGGAAATTGCTGCATACAACAAGTAAATGTCATTGCACAACCTTCCATTGCATTGAGATAATAAAGAAATATCTCATTCAGTTTATCATCTAAACGAGATACTTTCAAACTGCCTTTTAAAAGAAAAGGGATTACTCTAACTGTTTGACCAATACTAATTACTTTATCTCCTTCTTTTGCTTCAACCACTTTTACCTTCTCCTCGAATTCTTTTATTAATTCAGGCTCAAAAATATTTTTAAATAAATGTGCATATTGAACTTCCATTTATTTAAGCTCGTGCTTTCTTATTTTAAGTACTATGTATTTACTCGTAGGCGTATTACTCTTATCGGCAACACTGTCAATCGGAACCAAAACATTAGTTTCAGGAAAGTAAGTTGCAGTGCATTTTTCAGGAATATTGAATTCAATAATGATAAACTTACGTGCGATACGCTCAACTCCGTTATGCTCATTGTATAAATCTACAATATCACCAGCCTTAAATCCTAAATCAGTAATGTCTTTTTCATTCATAAAGATTACACGACGTTCATTTGTAATTCCGCGATAGCGATCATTAAGTCCGTAGATAGTAGTATTAAACTGATCATGACTGCGAATAGTCATCATAACCAATTCTCCTTCTTTAAGTTTTTGAAAAGTGACATCAGCAACATTAAAATTCGCTTTGCCTGTCATAGTATTAAACTTACCAATGCGTGAACCATTTGGAAGATAAAAACCTCCTAATTCACGAACTCGAGAATTGTAATTATCAAATCCAGGAATCGCTTTTTCAATAGCATCACGAATATAATCGTAATGTTTAGTGAAATACTTCCAATCAACAATTGAATGATCGCCAAATAACGCTAAAGCCATACCGCAAACAATCATGGGCTCGCTCATAAGGTCATTACTTACAGGCTTTAAATTTCCTTTACTCATCTGCACAACACCCATTGAATTCTCACAAGAAATAAATTGCTCTTCCCCATTCAAAACATCTTTATCACTTCTGCCAAGAGTAGGAAGAATAATTGCTTCCTTACCAGTAATCAGATGACTTCTATTTAACTTCGTTGAAATCTGTACTGTTAAATCACAACGATTCAATGCTTCAGCAGTATATTTTGTATCAGGAGTTGCAGATAAGAAATTCCCCCCCATGGCAATGAAAACTTTTGCTTTCTCTTCGTGCATGGCATGAATACAATCTACCACATCATATCCATGATGCTGAGGTGGAGTAAATCCGAACGCTTTTTCAATATTATTCAAAAACACCTGAGGTGGTTTTTCGTAAATACCCATTGTGCGATCACCTTGTACGTTACTATGTCCACGTACGGGACAAGTCCCTGCGCCCTCTTTACCGATACTACCTTTTACCAATAATAAATTAACGACTTCCTTAATAGTATCAACTGCATTTTTATGCTGCGTTAATCCCATTGCCCAACACGCGATAATCTTATTCTTACTTTTAAAAACGGCTACCGTTTGCTCAAGCTGCTCTCGGGAAATACCCGCTTGTTCAAGTAAATCATCAATTGAATATTTATTTACTTGTTTGATAAAAGCCTCGTAGTTATGTGTATTATCTTTGATAAAATCAAGATCAAAAACTGTCCCGGGAGCTTTTAATTCTTCTTCATATAACCGCATGATTATAGCTTTTAACAAAGCCATATCACCATTGATTTTCACTTGTAGAAAAATATCAGTTAAACGCGCTTTGATTCCTAGTGCTCCTTTTATCTGCTGCGGATTTTTAAAACTCATTAAGCCAGATTCAGGCAATGGATTAACAGAAATAATCGTTGCTCCATTCTCTTTTGCTTCTTGCAATGCGCTTAGCATTCTAGGATGATTAGTACCCGGATTTTGCCCGAGTATAATAATCACTTCCGCCTTGTAAAAATCTTCAAGTGTTACTGATCCTTTACCAATACCTACTGATTCATTCAATGCAACGCCACTACTTTCATGGCACATGTTTGAACAATCTGGTAAATTATTCGTTCCATATTGACGAACCAATAGCTGATATAAAAAAGCGGCTTCATTACTTGTTCTTCCAGATGTATAAAAAACAGCTTCGTCAGGAGAACTTAAATTTTTAAGATGACTTGCAATTTTTTGAAATGCATCATTCCATGTTATCGGCTGATAATGCGAAGCTCCTTCGGGAAGATACATTGGTTGAGCAATTCGTCCACTTTTACCAATAGTATAATCATCCAAATCTGCTAATTGAGCAACAGAATATTTTTTGAAAAATTCAGTAGTTAACTTTTTAGTTGTTGCTTCTTCAGCAATTGCTTTTGCACCATTCTCACAATACTCACCTAATTTTGAACGATGCTCATCATGTTCAGGCCATGCACAACCTGGACAATCATAACCTGTTTTTTGATTGACAGCAAATAGTGCTTTTACTGCACGCATAGGATCCATCTCTGAAAACACATGCTGAGCCGCAATGAAAACAGCTTCAGTACCCGCAGCTGCGTCTCGCGGTCCATCCAATTTAATTCCTGTAAATGTTTCAGGATTTTCAGGATTAGGTTGATTATGATTATCGTTTAACTCAGCCATAAAAATTGTTTAGCAAACGGCATTAGGATTCGGATAATTATCGCTTTGATCTTCGAATGTATTATCAAGACAAACGAAATCTTTTTCTACCAACAAAAATAAATGATCATCATTTCCTAAAGGCATCTTATGGTTAAAGCCAATCATATCAGTTGACGTCCAATCATTCGCAATTGATTCAGGAATATGAACAGTAATACAATCATTATTATAATCGGCAAAAAGCGAAGTTGCGGTATTTGTTCTTTTCAGACAATAATGAAAATGATTTGTTCCGAAGAATGTCGATTCATTCAACTCTCCGTTCTTTTCAAAATTAGTTACTTCAGTTTTAGTAACCCGAATACGTATAGAGTTTCCTTTTATTCTTAATTTCATGATTAATCGGTTGTTTTACAAAGATAGAAAAGCTTAAAGTATTCTGAAAGCATGCGAATAAATATTAAATCTCCCCTCTCTTAAAAAACCAATCAACGTAATTCCGAATTCCTCGGCCGTTTGAACCGCTAATGAGGAAGGAGCTCCAACAGCACAAACAATTTTAATCCCAGCCATTGCAGACTTTTGCAGTAACTCAAAACTTGCTCTTCCGCTTAAAAATAAAACAGACCCCTCTGCCAAATGCAATTTATTTAAGGCGATTAAGCTTCCAATTAACTTGTCTAATGCATTGTGTCGACCAACATCTTCCATTGTGAGCAACAATTCGCCATCTAGCTTGAACAAGGCAGATGCGTGAATACCGCCTGTATTGTTGAAAATAGTTTGTTTTTGCTTCAGCTTTTCAGATAATGAAAAAATAGTTTTCTTTTCAATACCTAAATTATCCTGGTCATTCTTCATCGGACAATGAACAGCAATTGCATCAATACTTGCTTTACCGCATATACCACAAGCGGATGTCATATAAAAGTTACGATTAAAAGCAGATGCTTCGAATTCAACGTAAGGCTTTAATTCAACACGGACGATATTGTATTGTTGTTCTGACTTCTGATGGTTAGTGCAATACTTTATTGATAGAATATCATCTCCACTTTTAATAATTCCTTCAGTATATAAAAATCCTGTTGCTAACTCAAAATCATTTCCAGGAGTACGCATGGTAATGGAAACATTCGTTTCATCACGCATATCCATAGGTCCATATCCTAAACGAATCTCTAAAGGTTCTTCTACAACAATAATATCATCCATGGTTTGCGATGATAAATCATTCACTTTCGTTATTTGAATAGATTGAACGGGTAACTGAGACATATTATAGTAATTTATAGAAATGATAATCTTCAGGTGTATCAAAACTTTTTAGAAATGTATCATCACTCAATTCAATCATTAGTGGATTCACCTGCTGCAAATACTTATTCAAGGATCTGCCTCCTCCTGAATAAAATTTCTTTAATTGAGTTAGTGATTGAAATGAAAGATAGCAAATCAACGGCTCAACGTTATCAGGACGATCTCTCTTTACAAAGGCAACTTCATCAAAACCGTATCTTGCAAATTGCTTTAAAACATCTAGCTGAAATATACTTAAGAGTGGATAATCACATCCGACTACCATTAAATCACTTTGCAATTTTTCAAATGCCGAAAGTATTCCGGTTAATGGACCTGCATCGGCAAAATCTGAATGATCTATAATCTTATCAATAAATACATTTTCATTATAGTATTGCTTTTCATTGCATGATAAAAATACAGGTAATCCCATTTCATTAAAGATAGCATGTAATCGTTTGTATTGCTCTTCTCCATCATATTTCAATAAATACTTATCTGCTTTCATTCGACTACTTTCTCCACCTGCCAATATCAAGGCATGTAAATTATTATCAACATTCAATTCAAAATTCAAATCCTCCTTTTTAATTATTGATGTATTTTTCAAATTAAACTTACTTATCACCTCATTAACTAAATGTTCCCTGACAACAAGAATTAATGTTCCTTCTCTTTTATTTGTCCAATTTTCGAGTAAAATTTTTAACGAGTGAAAATATCCTTGTTCTTTTAACTCTAGCGGACCTACTTCGTCGACAATTACAAATTCATTATCTAACGTTGATTTATCAACTAAACTATCACAAGCTTTATTAAAGACGTTTTTATCAAAAGTGAATTTGCCAATCGAAATTTCATTTTCTTTATTGACTATTTGAAATGGGACAACTCTTCTCTCATTTAAAATGTAAATCATTCTTTGTCCGTTTACATCAGGACAAATAAATCCACCAATATTTGATTTAGGAGAAAAGTGATTTAAAAGAGCTGTTGTTTTTCCGCTCTGCACCGCCCCCGATAATATTACAACTTTACTCATTATCAGATTTAATATCATTTAAAGATATTGCAATCATATAAAGCACGAACATTTTAAATCGGTACAATCCGTGGAAATTCACATTTACATGTTTTATAACAGGCTTTACAAAATCCCTTAATTGAGCCACATCATTATTCAAATCGGATATTTCCTGTGCCCTATTACGAGATAAAAACTTGATCAGTTGGGTAGTCAATGGACCAACTACATAGTAAAACAACAACATAAAGAAGACAACTCTGAAGAAAAACTGACCGAAAGGTAATCTCAAAAAAACATCCAGCAATTGAATAGATAATAAAACAGAAAGCACCGTAATTAATAACATTCGCTTTCTTCTTTTACGATTTTGTTTTACAGGATGGTCAGTATCAGAAAATATGATCATAGAAAAGTCAAGGGAAGATACTGCAGCGGGAATTTGACTAGCAAATCTTCCTATTATCAAACCTAAAATAAAATATACAACTACATAGCTTAAGGCAATCCATTCGCTAAATGAAAAATCAGGGGGCAATTGAAATGTTTTTAATGTATTTAGAACAAAATCATCAACCGATTTCCAGAATGACATTCCAAAAAACAATACCGTTAAAAGTATTTTTTGAATTGCCGATTCAAGTAATGCGAGTCCGCCGAAAATAATTGGAGTTAATTTAAAATTGCGACTTAAGGAGAACAAAATTGCACCTAACAATCCTTGAAAGGAAACGGCTATGTATGCAGGGAAAGGTGAATGTGGACTAACTGCTGCTTTAATCATCAGCACCATTGCAGTCGATTTTAAAATTGACTTAAAGCTATAGTTTGAATAGCGAGCAATCAATGAAATTAATATCACAGCGAATCCCCCAACAAAAATTCCTGTAAAAGGAAATTTTGCAGCGTGCAATACACCACCTAAGCCAGACTCATTTAATGCCCATAAGGCTGTTAAACGATTTACGGCTCTTTGATTAAATCCAACTTCTGTCTGATTCATTACACTAAAATAGCTAATTAGCTGTCAAATGAAAAAGACAGTTCAAAAGAAACTATCGAATTATAATTTTATAGGAGATTGATAATGTCACTGGATAAAAATCATGTGACAACCTAATCTTATTCTGTTCAATATAATTTTGTATCTTATTTCCTATAAATGGAACTAGTAATGCAAAAGACCAATAAGTATGGCTAGATCCGAAAGCCTTTGAGTCGAATCCCAGTCCAAATGATGGACCTATAAATATTTTATTCAAGCTAGCATTACCATCAACCTTGATAGTTGCAATATATCCATACATTCCTATCAAATAAACAGTTCGCTTTGAAAGTGTTTCCCCATTTAAAAAACGATATTTTAAAGCAGCATTATATCCAATCCCTGCACGAGCATATCCCAAACCTCCCTGAAATCCTAGTCTGTTAGTTGCATAATAAGTTAAATTAGCTCCTATTCCACCAAGGTCTTGACCAAAGCCAAGTCCAGCAGTAAATACATCTGCAGGTTCATCTTTGAAAGGAATTGTTGCAATGGTATCTGATTGTGCAAATGCAAATACAGGAGTAAAAAGTAAAAGAAACAGTATTTTTTTCATCGCTAACAAAAGTAACGATATTAATTGACTGTTTAATCGTCAATTTTCACATGCCCCCAGTTCTCTCCTGACTTTATTCTATACAATTGCATCTCACTAATGCCGAATTGCTTTGCGAGCATCTTCAATCGAGTTTTACGATTTGGATCAAAAATTTTCTTTTTAAGCAAGCGCACCTTTGATTCTGTAAGCTTTGCTCCATCACGTTTCTTATTTAATTCGACAAGCTTGCGCATGGCCTCTTTTACAGCAGGACTTTCCTTCTTAAATTGAATACTCTCCTCGCGGGTAGCCCATTTAAGATTTTTGTAATGGTTGTTAGACTTATTACGGTCTAAGTGGATAACATAATTATGTTCTGTAGTTGGCTTGTCTAAAAATTTATCCGCAACAAGATTGTGAATCATTTTAGAGAAGTACCGTATTTTGGCACCTGCATATAACTTGTACCTAAACGTAGTATATCCTTCTACTTTACCTGGTTTAATTATTCTGCCATCTTTAATAGCTTCTGAATAACTAACCAAGCGTCCATAATTTGATATCGCGTAATTGTATCGAAGCTTATGATCTACATCAATCTGCTCCCATTTTTCACCTGGATAATTTCTAAACATAATTACTATTAATCGACATTACCCCCGTAAGTCGAATAGTTAATGTAACTTATTGTAAACAGAGTGCTAAAATAAACGAAGGTTTATTAAAAAACAAGTCTGTTTGTCATTAAATGACATATAAAATTAAGAAAAAAAATATTCAATATTGTTAAAACAGTGGCAAAGTTATTATTTTACGAATGGGATAAAAAAATAAACATTTGCCCCTAACAAAGTGAAAAAATTATTGAGAATCTGCACTATATCCGTACACAGCAGGATTTTTTCCGCCCATTGGTCTTACATAGGCTGATAATTGCCCCCTGTGATGAATGATATCAAAAAAGAAAAACCACATCATTTGGCTACGCTTTAAGGTTATGAAAGGGTTAGTATTTATAGTCAATTCTACATCCTCATTTTCCCATTGATCATCGTTTAATGAATTTAGAACTTGCATTAATTCATCGGACTGACTCTGATAAGCAGCTGCTGCCTCTTCTACATTTGAAAAATTATAGGTAAGCGTCTCATCACACAATCCTGATGATGCAATTGTTACAAGATCGAAAGAATGTCCAACCAAATGTTCTACTATTTCATAAGCCGTTCGATTTATTTCATGTGGCTTATAAGTCAAATTATCGTTAGGCAATGCTTTGAAAATGTTAAGCGTGGCATTTAGTTCATTATTCCAACAGGCTTTGAAGAATTCAAGATTTGACATAGTGTTTTGTTTTTATTGTATCAAATATACTTAAAACAAATTAAAAATCATTGCATGATATTTAATAGTCAATCAGATTATCGTTATGCTAAATCATTTTATTTAAATTAGTGGCTTGAAAAATTATGGAAAGTAAGAACATCGACCGATTAAACATATTTCTGATAGTAATCTCTTTACTATTGGCTTACAAGATTCCATTCGAGTTGTTCTTGTTTTCATATGCTTTTTTAGGGCCTCTACACTATCTCACAGAAATAAATTGGCTGAAAGAAAGGAACTACTTTATTAAAACGAAAGATTGGATCTGGACCTTTGTACTTTTTGGTATAGTGATATCAGTTCCGCTATTACTATCACTACCATGGTTTAAATTTATCTATGACATCGAAATTGTAAAGAGCTTTCTAAAAGAGCTAAACTCCTCTTCGAATATTATTCTATTAACTGCTTTATTCTTCTCTATTGGATTAGTGTTTTTAAAAGAGTTAAAGTATACACTTCCGTTCCTTATTATAAGCTTATTGGTATCCTACATCATTTTAAAATACATTTCATTCTCGATTGTACTTGTAAGTGTTTTCCTTCCTACGATTATTCATGTCTATCTGTTTACACTTTTATTCATGTTGTTTGGTGCGATTAAATCGAAAAGCACTCCAGGTTACATCGGCGTAGCTTTACTTGCGTTAATTCCTTTGATAATATCTTTCGGACATATTCGACCTGAGCAATACATCCTAAGTCAGAATACCCAGGATAACTTTATTGCCAGTGGATTTCATTCGCTTAACTTTTCTCTTGCGGATCTATTAAAAAATTCAAAAGAAGAATCTTTTTCTTTGTTATCCATTCTAGGAATTAAAATTCAGATTTTTATTGCATTTGCCTATACCTATCATTACCTAAATTGGTTTTCAAAAACATCAATAATAGGATGGCATAAGGGCACTTCTAAGACACGATTAGTAGCTATAGCTTTAATATGGCTAGCGAGTATTTCATTTTACTTATATGATTACAGAACCGGCATTATCGTATTGTTCTTCTTAAGCTTCCTGCATGTATTCTTGGAGTTTCCATTAAATGTAGTCTCTGTAAAAGGGATTGCTGAAAGCCTCTTCAAAAAGCAGAAATAACATTATAAATTTTCTATTACGACATTAAAATCATTGCCAATTTGGCTCTGATAAAAACACTCCTTCTCTTCTGTCCAGTTGCGTATGGTCGCAAAAATATTCTTTGAATTATTATTTGAGGGCTTTAAGAATAGCAACATCAATAATGGAATATCCTCCTCAATAAAATAGTCTTTATCTGTATCATATTCGATAAACGCTTCAGACAATTGTGACTTATTTGAAATCTTTATTACTGAAAGCAACTTAGCTGATGATACGGCATGCTGTCCATCTTGCTCTAATAATTTACGAAATGTTTTTTTGAATAAAATCTCCATTGGAATATAAATTAAAAAGCCCTATAGTAAAATACTATAGGGCTTTTATAAATTGGTATTAATTACTTAACAACATTCGAGTTAACAATCTGAGCAGGAGAGCCACCCATCTTCCAAAGAATTCCAATAACCTTTAAGTTATTCTTATTCCAAGCTGGTTTTAAATACATTTTGTATGTATTAGAAAACTCCTGATCTAATGCGATTGCATCACCACCGTTGTTGACTTCTAAACCATAGTAAGCTGAAGCGTTGCAGGTTCTTACCAAATTGCGGTACTCATAATTAGAGTTCGTACCTGAACTTGTAGATTGGGATGTAAATAATTTATCTTCTACAACATAAACAGCTAAACGATAATCAGAACCTGCAGCTATATCGCTAAAGAATTTCACTTTAGTATCAACAGATATAGAATCGCCAGAAATACTTTTTCGTAAAGCGATACCTGCGATAACAGTTCCATTAGCAAAAGTTGTTGCTTTGCTAACTGCACCTGAGTAATTACTAGAAACATTTGTCGTTACACTTTGTTTGGTCGTATTAACCGCCATTGAAGGAATTGCATTTGCATTAGCAAATACACCTGAATTAAATACATTCCACATTCCTTGTCCTGTTGACCAGTTCAATGATGAGTTGTTTGAACTTGTATTAATCTTCATTCCTGTAAATAAAGTACCTTCTTGCTTTAAACAACTGTCTAAAGTTGGTCCACCGTAAGAACCACACGGAGGACACCAGTCTTCTCCGAAGTAAATTACTGCTGCTCTGTTTTTCTTTTCTACAGTCAATGTTGTAGAACCACTAGAACTAGGTGCAGTGTCATCTTTTTTACAAGCATTGAATAAAATGCTTACACATGCTAATGCTAAAACTAATTTTTTCATTTGGGTTTTGGTTTTGGGTTTATTGATTTTTTACTTTTATTTACTTTCTTTAAGAACCATATCAATGGTAATTGCGGAAGATAAGATGGCAATTTTACGCAAATTATCTTTTATTTCCGAATTTAATGTCACATTATATTTGTCCGCAGAGGTAAAAATCTCTTGCATTGCTCCAGCCCACTTCTTATCAATTTTACCAATTGATTGCTGATTCGGGTCTAAAATTTCAAAGTTCCAGGCTTTCCAATCCCCTTTTATTATCGCTATTTCCTGTCCATTACTGTCTGAAATAATAAACTCGGGCTTGAAGAATTTGAACTTCTGTTTTATCGAACCAGCAGTATTACCATTTCCGTCAGCAATCGTAATCTTCGACATCCAAAATGTCCATCCTCTGGCAATACTAGCATGCACATTGCCATCCAAATCTTTAATTTCCAACAAAAATGGAAGCATAGACTTATTAAGTATCATTCGCAATAATTTCTGCCCGATTGTCAATTTCTGACAAACAGCTCCAATATTTACTCCCATATCATCATAAAGCTGATAGGTGTTTTCGAACTTAAAGAAGTTCACATTCTCGTCGATGAAATAACTATTCGAACGGAAGAAATTGCTTTGCATAGTATAGTAATTGTTTTGTTGTCTTAATTTCCTCCGTGTTGATAACAATATCCATTGGGATTACGTGTCATTCTACGACAACGAGCTCCTTTTTTAGTTGTTCCATTACATTGCGATGATGTCTCACTTCGGACACCCACGTTTTGACGCTCACTGCTCCCACTACCCGATTGATATTGGTGAAGATAGCAAAATCCGCTGGGATCGGTAGTTGTTTTTTTACAACGTGCTCCCGCCTTCGTAGTACCATTACATCGCACCGAGGCTCCAGTTTCTTTCTTACTCCCACCAGAATGACTCGAAACTGAATTGGTCCAATCCCAACATGGCAAACATAATCTTGCCTCCACTGCATTTTCAGACTTATCTGGCAAGCGCGGAAAAAAATCAATTCCTGTAAATCGTTCTACGCTATCAATTGAAACAGCATATTCCTGCAAATTTCCAGAAGCGCCTTCATTACGCATAATAAAACCGATTCCCTGTAAATGCGCGCTATGATAATCTAGGATGACTTTGTAATAATACTTAGGTACTGCCAAACCGTTAGTAGCTGTTATATTACCTTCTGATAAAACGGGACCTGTAACGATATAAACAGATTGATATAGAACTGCCCAATTCCGAATTTTTTCTTCCAGCTTTTTCCAAATACCTCGATTAAAAGAAGGATCTTGAGGCGACATATTGCTGTAGTAAAAAGACTCTAACATGGTCTCTTCGCTGTAGCTCATATCACCGGCAGGAGCCAAATGCCCACGATCATATCCCGAACCTTTATAATCTATATCGGAGGCTGAACCTGTTTTAACATCAGGGTCTTTAAAGAATTTATTACTCCTTTCAAATTGCTTCACCGTTTCCTCAGCTGTTAATTCATAGGCAACCCATGAAGCTTGTTCATATTTCTCTACGTAATCGAGCGTGTAAGCGAGATGCTCCACGATTTGATCTCCAGGACGAATAGTTGGTATCTCTAGTCTAGGAATTAATGAATCGGGAGGCGTGCTTTCAAATGCACATGGCTTAAAATATGGAGAATTGGGGTCGTTTAAATTAACAACCTCTCTTCCAAAATTTCTATCATAATAACGTTGACCGAAGAGTCCAACCGCGAAACAAAGCAAGGCCAATAAAATAATATGCGATTTTTTCATAATCTAAAAATATATAAAATCAATCAGACAATATAGCAGAAACAATTGCAATAGAATAATTAGATGCTACATACTTTGCAAATGGCTCAAAGTCGACAGCAGCAGCGTCATTAGCACTATCTGATATTGTACGAACAATTGTACAAGGAATATTATGCTCAAAACAAATTTGTGCTACAGCGGCACCTTCCATCTCTACACATGCTACATCTGATAGATTTAATTGTATATCATTTCTTATTTCTTGCGAGTTTATAAATTGATCACCACTTGCAATTGGTCTATGCACAATCATTACCGATGACAAACTAAAATGATCTGCCCACTGATCTCCTACTACAGTTGAAATACTATTGGCATCAAACACATTTTGTAGTTTTTCGATTAATCCATCAGTAACATGAACATCAAAATACTTTATGTTAAGCAAAGGAACAACATAACGATCATGCAAAGGACGTGTATCCATATCGTGAAAAACACAACTCGAAGCCACAACAATATCGCCCACTTTTAAATCGGCATGAATACCACCTGCAATTCCAGTAAATAAAATTTGGTTGACATTAAAAACATCAATCAATGTTGTTACTGTAGATGCAGCAGCTACCTTTCCCCACCTCGAAAAAACTACAACAACATTTTTGTCATTAATTGTACCTGAAATATATTCTCGTCCTCCAATAGTTTTTACTTTAGGATTTTCAACCAGCTTTACAACACCTTCAATTTCTTCAGGCATTGCTGCCATAATACCGTATATCATTTCAATTATTTTGAATTTAAAATTGATTTTATTGTTTTTAAATTTTTGTATTCAAGCATTGCATCTGACATTGAATCGATACTTTCAAGAATGGTGTTTTTCTTTTCATTATCATTCCAAATCTCTGTTAACCGTATCATTGAAATTTTAATACTAAACAATGCATGAATATTATCACCCAAAGGAACTGTAGTTTGAACTTCAGTTCTAAAATACAAATCATCTATTACCTTGGGAGCGTATTTATCTTTCAGCGAAGGGTGCTGATTATTTGATGGATTTGCAGTGATCGTCCATACATGTCTTCGATGTGGCCCTTTAGTACTATCTGAAAGCATTGCTCCCATCTTATCACTCATCTTCAATAATAAATCCGAGTCAGGAATTGGCTGATGAATTTCAAAAAACGATTTGCCTACTATCTGAGAAGGAACAAATCCGCTTGGCGAACAAAAACAAATTGCTACAACTTTCCCAAGGGATAAAATTGCAATGTCTTCTTCAACATTCAAGGCAAGGTCTCTTATCGTTGATACAGAAGGTAGATTATATTTATTTGTAATTGTATTTAAACAATTAAACAAATGATCACCTATTATTTCATCTGCTAAATCATCAGGAAAGGCTTCTAACTCTTTACGCTTATATCCAATTGAAGAATCAGAAATTGGTGTTAACGAAAAACCATCTTTCAATTTAATGATATCAGGAGCAGTGCTATAAGGCACCTTGACCGGAAATATGATTTTATCTGTTCGCATAAATTGATTTGCGAATGTACAACAAGTAAATTGCTTTTAAAAAAAGGATATTTATCATAAAAAATGACATTATAATCAGTTTTTCTAAAGGACAATCAGATAACTTCGTAGAATAAAATTTATACTATGAAAAAATTACTTACACTTTTATTTTGCTTTTTTGCCTTGGGTAGTTTTGCTCAAATAAATCAAGGAAATGCGACAACTTCACAAAAGCCTATTATCTACAAAGTAGTGCTTAACTCAGGCAAAATTTATGTTGGAGAAATTTTAAGTCAGGATTCTAAAGAAGTATTACTTACGACCAAAGAAATTGGGCAAGTTTTAATCCCAAAATTTGAAATAAGCCTGATCGAACAAATATCCGACACAGAATTAAGCGAGGATGGCTTGTATAAACCATCTGAAACTTTTTCCACTCGTTATTTTATTACCACAAATGGATTACCTATCAAAAAAGGCGATAGTTATATTCTTTGGAATTTATATGGTCCCGACTTTCAATTTGGCGTATCGGACAATTTCGGAATCGGAATTATGACAACTTGGGTTGGAGTGCCAATTATTGCACAAGCCAAATATTCTTTAAAACTAAGCGAAAATGCTCACATTGGGATAGGCACATTAGTAGGTACAGGATCATGGGTAGCTTCTGATTTTGGACTTGTACTTCCATACACATCATTCACGCTAGGTGATAGAAGAACAAATGCTACATTTTCTGCGGGATATGGAGGCGTCTGGAGCGACGGACAATCAAGTGGTCGTGCGCTTATTTCAATTGCAGGAATGACCAAAGTTTCTAATAAGGTAAGTATCGTTTTTGATTCTTTTATTGTTCCACCGAGTGGGTATAAAGATGTAACAACTACCGATATGATTTATAATCCTATAACGCAGTCATATGAGGAGAAGACAACAACAA
>JBKCGZ010000198.1:0-33356 GCA_046303115.1 Bacteroidota bacterium
AATAACTTAAATACTAATAGCAGGGAAGTTGCTTTTACGAATATGTCAAAAACTATTAACTCTAACGGCTCGGATTACCGTCCATTGATGGGCGTTGCCGATACAGTCGTTTATTTTAGTTCTAAGCGTAAAGGGACTACGGGTGGATTAATTGATCCGGATGGCATCGCTTACTCTGATATTTTCTTTTGGACGCAAAACGATACCGCAGTTAGCAAGGCAAAGAATGCTGGAATTAATTTGAATACTGCAGAGTTCGATGAGTTGTTTTATATTTCTCCTGCAGGAGATAAAATGATTACTTATTTTGATTCTCCAGAGGTATATCGTGATTTAATGATTACTAAGTTAGTTGGTAAAGCATGGGAAAAGCCGGTTTCATTAGGTAAAGACTTTACAACTAAACTAGATGAAACTGGAGCAACACTTACTCCCGATGGTATGACGCTATATTTTTCGTATGAAGCAGCAGGAAGTAAAACAGGAAAAGATATTTACGTGAGTACGCGAACAGAATCTACTTCTTGGACAAAGCCTGAGCGTTTAGGTGACAATATTAATTCAGCTTATGATGATGATTATCCTTCGATGTGGATTGATGGGAAAACATTGTTCTTTTCTTCGCGCGGACATGGAAGTATTGGAGGATATGATGTGTTTAAAGTGACGATGAAAGATCCGAAAGAAGGATTTAGTAGGCCGGAGAATATCGGATATCCTTTAAATACACTTTATGATGATTTTCCTCCTGCAATAAAGCCTGATGGTAAATCAGGATATGTTTGCCAGGTGCGTGATAGCGGATTAGGCGATTATGATATTTATAGTTTTAAATCAACAACTTCGTTAGTAGAGAAGTCGCTTACGTGGATACAAGGAAAAACATTTGCTTTAACGGGTATGCCAGCAAAAGGAGCTTATATCACTATTACGGATGCACAAACAGGAAGTGCGGTTGCAAACATAACCAGTAATGAGGCTAGCGGACGATTTGACGTTGCTTTGCCAAATGGGACATACAAAGTGTTGGCTAAGCATGCAAAGCTTGGCAGAGCGGAGGAAATTACGTTAACGGTAAACGGTGAGTACAAGCAAGTGATAGAAGTTAAATTTCCAAACTAATTAAGATGTTATTACAGTTAAGCAAGCCATTGGCTTTTTTCGATTTAGAAACAACAGGTATTACCGTTGGGAATGATCGTATAGTTGAGATTTGTATTTTGAAGTTAATGCCGGATGGATCTAAGCAGGTTTATACAAAACGCATTAATCCTGAAATTCCTATTCCTGAATTCGCATCGAAGGTGCATGGTATTTACAATAAAGATGTAGAAACCGAGCCAACGTTTAAGCAACTTGCTCCTGAAATTGCTGCGTTTATTGGCAATGCCGATTTAGCTGGATACAATTCTAATAAGTTTGATGTCCCAATGTTAGTCGATGAGTTTTTACGTGTGGGTGTCGACTTTGATATGAGTAATCGTAAGATGGTTGATGTGCAAAATGTGTTTCATAAAATGGAGCAACGTACATTATCAGCAGCTTATAAATTTTACTGCAACAAAGAAATTGAAAATGCACATAGTGCCGAAGCTGATATCACTGCAACGTATGAAGTGTTAATGGCACAGTTAGAACGATATGATTCGTTGGCGAAAGATGTTCAAGGACTTGCTGCATTTACAGCGATGAACTCGAATGTTGATTTAGCTGGAAGAATTGTCTACAACGATAAAGGACAAGAAGTGTTTAACTTCGGAAAACACAAGGGCAAAACTGTTGATGATGTTTTTTCAAACGAGCCTTCGTACTACGAGTGGATGATGAATGGCGATTTCCCTGCGGAGACAAAAAAGACATTGACCGCTTTAAGGTTGAGACATAAGAATTCGAGATAGCAATTTGATGGTTAGGTGAGTAAGCACTTTTCATTAGTGTAGGTTTATATTGTTAAAGTATAATTAGATAATAGAAACGAGAGTAATTTTTACCCTTGTATTATAAACGAGGGTAAAAAACGTGGGTTTTTAATCTCGTTTTGAACACAACTATAAAACATGAAGAGAATAAACATTTATATCTTGCTTTTATTTATTTCAATAAATAGTTTTTCTCAATCCTCCTCATTTCGCGTTGTCGGTTATTATGCTGGAAGAACAATTGCGCCTGATAGTTTTGAAGTTGAAAAGCTAACACATCTTATTTGGTGCTTCGGACATTTAGATGGAAACAAATTAAGCATTGCGAATGCAACGGATAGTAGCATCATTCAGCAAATAGTGGCGTTAAAACAACGCAATCCGAAATTAAAGGTGATGTTATCTTTAGGAGGTTGGGGTGGCTGTGAACATTGCTCCGTGGTTTTTGCGAGTGATAGCGGACGAAAAGAATTTGCGCAATCTGCAAAAGCCTTAAATGATTTTTTTAAAACCGATGGTATTGATCTCGATTGGGAGTATCCAGTTGTAAAAGGTTTTCCAGGACATGCATATAGCTTGGATGATAAAAATAATTTTACAGCATTAGTTAAAACACTTCGTGAAATATTAAATCCTGCGAATGAAATAAGTTTTGCTGCTGGAGGATTTACTAATTACATCGATTCAGCTATTGATTGGAAAGTGGCGATAAAGTATGTTGACTTTATCAATGTAATGAGTTATGATTTAGTGCATGGGTATTCTAAAATTAGCGGACATCACACTCCGTTGTATTCCACACCACAGCAAACAGAATCTACCGACCACGCAGTAACGTTAATGGTGAATTCGGGTGTGCCAGAAAACAAGATTGTCATTGGCGCAGCCTTTTACGGACGATTTTTTAAAATGACAACAAAAGGGCCTGTTGATTTATACCAGCCTTGTGAATTTGTGCATGGCTTTTCGTATAAATATGCAACCGATTCTTTAAATGGCTTTACACGTAAATGGGATGACATTGCAAAAGCCCCTTATGCAATTAACGAACAACGAAAGCTCATCGCTACCTACGACGACGAACAGTCGGTTGCGCTCAAAACCCGTTACGCTCTAAACAAAAATTTAGGCGGGATTATGTTCTGGCAGCTGTACGATGATAAGTTTACGAGGGGATTGTTGGATGCGATTACAGATGTGTGGAGAGTGGGCGAGAGGTGAGGGGTAATTTATTATTTATATTTTGATTGTGTTTGACATAAAACAATTGTCCTCCTCAAACGTTCTCTTAAAAGCAAATAAATTTAATCACCATGAAAATAGTTTATGTTATCCTCGGAATAGTTGTACTTGCTTTTATAGTTATACAGGTTTATGCATTAAAGAGCCAGAAAGATATTGAAATGTATCCGTATACCGTCAAGAAAAAATACGATGGGTTTGAAGTGCGTAGTTATGATGCTTCTTTGTTTACTTCGGTAAAGCTCGGCACTAACCAATATAAAAAAGCCTCTAGTACAGGATTCAGAATTTTAGCAGGGTATATTTTTGGAGGTAATGAAAGAAATGAAAATATTGCCATGACATCTCCCGTTGCTATGTCGTTAGAAGATTCTATGACGATGATGTTTATGGTCCCTAAGAAATATAAAAAGGAATCATTGCCGCAGCCTAATCAATCGCAAATAGAGTTCAGAGAAGAGCCCGCAAAAGTAGTCGCAGCAATCACTTTCGGTGGCTGGGCAGATGATGAACGAATTGCAGAGTACAAACAAAAATTAATTACCGCCTTAGATAAAGAGGGCATCGCATACACCAATAAATTCTACTTTTTAGGATATAACCCACCTTTCGAAATGGTGAATCGTAGGAATGAAGTGATAGTAGAGTTGAAGTGATATGTGGTGAGTTAGTTGAAAGTGCAAGTTGATTAACTACCTACTTTTTTAATATTCTTTAAAACAATCCTCCAATCATTCCTCCAATTGAATTCCTTTGCGTAAAGCGCATTCAAACGATCTTTCGTTACTTCGTTGTCGTTATTAGTGCTCATAGATGCTGGCGATAAGACACCAGGCTTTAAACCACGAAGAATTTTCTCGTCGCCTCTTTTTCCTACCCAGCTCTTTACTCCTGCTAATACCTGAAAAATATTAATCAGGAAGTTGACGTGATTCTTTACAATCAAAATTAAAATAGGAGAGAGTATTAAAAATGCAATCGAAACACATACATCAAATATGCGTTTTTTGCGCTTGTTAGCAGGACTGTTTAAATTCGATACATCTACAAAGTAGAGATCGCCATTTTCATTGATAGAATTGCTGCCGATGATAAACATACTCTCCGGAGGTGCAATCTTAAATTCAATATGGCTATTGCTCACCGAACTCATCAAATTCATAATCTGTGAGGAGGGTAAATCTTTTCCGCAGAAAATGACTTCATTGATTTCATAAACAGAAACGATATCGCTGAAAGAACTTAAGCTTCCTAAGTAAAACGATTTCAAATTCTGTTGTTCGTTAGTGTCTTCGCTATTGCTGATGAATCCGATAAAACGATTAGTATTACCGCCAATCATTAACATCGACAATATTCTATTGACTTCACCAGCATCGCCAACAATCAATAAGCGTTTTTGTGCAGCTTCGTTTAAATGAAAGGTCTTGATTTTTGTATAATGCAATAGAATGCGAATCGCGGCAGCAATAAAGCAAGCCCACGCGGTTCCAAATAATATTAATGCTCTAGAGAAACGTAAGTTCTCAGGAAGTAAGGCATAGCCCACTAAAATTACTAAGGTGCCAATTAGTAATCCCGTAATTAATTTCGAGAAACGAAATGGTTTATCGTAGCCTCCATTTAAATACGCAGAGAGTATCCAGATGCCAATGTAAATCGGGACTACTACGTTCATGAAGAAAGGAGGGTAGTGCGCTACATTCACATTAATCGACCAATAATCTTTAATGGCCATCATGCCTAAGTAAATCAAACCACCATCTACTAACGGTAGCCATATACGATCAATGAATCGTTTAACAATAGCTAGTCCTGCACGAAGCCAAATTGCCATGTTAATCAAGAAGGAAAACAACGCAGCATTACCAGGAGCAAAATGTTTCTTTGCAAAAATGACCATGGCTTTGTAAAACACAAATACATAGTTCACGCTGCTCTTCTTTGTACTTTCTCCTTTGTAGTGAATAATCTTTGTATCGGCGAAGTAATAATTCTTATATCCACCTTTGGTAATGCGATAACTTAAATCGATGTCCTCACCATACATGAAATAATCCTCATCCAACAATCCAACTTTATCAAGCGTTGCTTTACGCATTAACATAAAGGCACCGCTCAACACATCGACTTCATGCGTTTTGTTTTTATCTAAATAGCCTAGATGATATTTGCCAAATGCTTTTGATTTTGGAAACAGCGATGATAACCCGAAGATCTTATAAAATGCTACCGATGGAGTAGGTAAGCCTCGCTTTGACTCAGGAAGGAAATTTCCTTTTCCATCAATCATATATACACCTAATCCTCCAGCATCATCATGCGCATCCATAAAGTCAACAACCTTTTTAAAAGTGTCTTCTTCAACAACGGTATCAGGATTCAACAACAAAACATACTCACCTTTCGATTTTCGTATAGCCTGGTTGTTAGCTTTTGAAAATCCAGTGTTATCCTTATTCGCAATCAAATGTACTTCGGGGAAAAGTAATTGCACCATTTCATTAGAGCCATCCGAAGAATTATTATCTACTACAAATATTTCTGCATCTACTGTGCGACAAGCATTTTGCACCGACTGTAAGCACTGTTGTAAAAAGTACTTTACGTTATAGTTAACAATGATGACAGATAATTTCAAGTCGTATTATTTTACAAGTTCATGGTCGTAAGGAACACGATTTACAATCGAACGACCTAATGTTACTTCATCCGCGTAAGCTAATTCACCTCCAATAGCCACACCTCGTGCTAAGGTGCTCACAGGAATGTTAAGCGGCTTTATTTTTTTAAAGATATAAAACAAAGTAGTATCGCCTTCCATCGTTGTACTTAGTGCCACCACAATCTCACGAATCTCTTTTTTACTTAATCGATCAACGAGCGCATCAATGGTTAGTTGAGAAGGACCAATTCCGTCCATCGGACTAATTAATCCGCCTAACACATGATAATGTCCTTTAAATTGACTCGTATTTTCAATAGCAATGATATCGCGAATGTCTTCTACAATGCAAATGATTCCTTCATCACGTTTGGCATCTGCGCAGATATCACAAATGTCGGTGCCCGTAATGTTGTAGCAATGCATACAATAGCGGACTTCCTTTCGAAGCGACCCGATTTTCTCCCCCATATTTACCACTTGCTCAGGATGCATTTTTAATAAATGCAAAGCCATTCGCAAAGCGCTTTTCTGACCTACACCAGGCAGTTGGGCAAACGCCTGAACGACGTCGTCGAGTATTTTAGAGGGTAGATTCACGTTTCAATTTCCCGTATCGGGGATTACAAATTTACGAATCATAAGATGTTCAAAAAATATTATCGTTGAAAGTTTTGAATATTTATTCATGACTAATTTGGATGAAATTTTAAAGCATGACTCCTGCACTTACGATATCCCTGGTTTTACTTTATTTCGTAGTATTATTGGTTATTTCCTGGTATACTGCCCGTAATGCAGGTAACTTCGGATTCTTCCTCGGCAATAAGTCGTCTCCTTGGTATATTGTTGCCTTTGGAATGATTGGTACTTCGCTCTCAGGAGTGACCTTTGTGTCGGTGCCAGGTACGGTACAAACCCAGGCCATGTCGTATATGATGGTGGTAGTGGGTTATCTGTTTGGATACTTGGCCATTGCTTATTATTTACTTCCCTTGTATTACAGATTACAGCTTACATCCATCTACACGTATCTTCAAACGCGTTTCGGTATGACAACCTATAAGTCGGGAGCAATGCTGTTTATTGTGGCAAGAACTATTGGTGCAACAGCTCGATTATACCTCGTGATTTATGTCTTACAAGCATTTTTGCTGAATGATGCAGGTATCCCGTTTTGGGCTACGGCTTTGTTTATTTTATTGTTGATTGTTGCATATACTTTTAAGGGTGGTGTTAAAACAATTGTGTGGACAGATACTTTACAGACATCGTTTATGCTTGGTGGATTAGTGTTATGTGTTTATTTCATTCTGAAAAATTTGAACATCGATTTTTCTACTGCTTACCAAACAATGCAAGATGCTGGTCATGCGAATTGGCTGATTACTGATTATAAAAGTCCTGCTTACTTTTTAAAACATTTAATAGGTGGGGCCTTTATTGCGATTACGATGACAGGTCTTGATCAGGAGATGATGCAAAAAAACATTTCTGTTAAAACATTAGGTGGTGCGCAAAAGAATGTAGTGACGTTAGGTTTTATTTTGATAGTAGTCAATTTCTTGTTTTTATTCCTTGGCGGGTTATTGTACATATATGCTGAGAAAGTAGGGATTAATATTGCAGCGAAAGATTTCAAGAGTGATAATTTGTTCCCGGATATTGCATTGAATTACTTTCCTCCGGTGATGGGATTTATCTTTATTATAGCGTTAATTTCTGCATTATTTCCAAGTGCAGATGGTGCTATTACAGCATTGACATCTTCCTTTTGCATTGACATATTAGGCATACAACGAAATGAGCAATGGGATGAAAACAAGCAATTGCAAGTAAGAAGAATGGTGCATATTGGATTTGCTATTTTGTTTTTGTTGGCGGTTATGTTTTTCTATTGGTTGAATGATCAATCGATAATAAATCTGATTTTAAGATTAGCAGGTTATACTTACGGACCGTTATTAGGAATATTTGTATTCGGGATGTTTACTAAACGATCATTGAAAGAAGGTCTTGTTCCCTTTGTTTGCATTTTATCTCCATTCTTAACATGGGAATTGGTAGAGCATGCTCCGATATGGCTTGGTGGATATAAATTTGGAAATGAATTAATTGTTGTGAACGGCTTAATTACCTATGCAGGATTGTTCATTTTCAGTCATAATAATCAAAAATTAACTAAATAAATATCCCTATATAATTTATAGAAGTATATTTGCACAAGAATAAAACCGCCCTATGTTTTCTAAAAATCTTATTCGATTTTATTTATTAGTAATAGTTTTATTAGGATCATTTTCTTTCGCATTTGCGCAAGTAGAACCTGAAGTGAAGTGGAAAGATGGAAAAAAGTACATTATCCATCAAATTAAAAAAGGCGATACTTGGTCTGGCATAGCGCTTAAGTACAAAGCCCCAATGAAAGAATTACAGGCTATTAATCCTAAATCAAAGGATCTCAAGTTCGATCAGACCATTTTAATTCCTTATGATTTTTATAAAAATTCGCGAATTATTACTTCAGAAATTAGTGAAAATTTAGAGGATAAGTCTAAAAATAATTCAACAGATACCAAATCAAAGGAAGCAACTACAAAAGTCGATAGCTCCGCTGTGAAAGTTAATAAGGCGAAAACTGAAAAGGTGGCGGCGACCACTCCAAAGCCAAAGTCGAATACAACCCCACCTTCGAAAAACACAAAAACACTTTTGCCGGATACCATTAAGGCCTATAAAAATACGCCCAAAACGCATATTGTTAAGCCTGGTGAAACTCTCTATGGGATAGCGGCTAAGTATCATATGAAGTTTCAGGATTTTGCTAAGCTTAATTCACTTACATCCACAAAAATAAAAATTGGACAGGTATTAAAAATTCCTCAATATGTAAAGGTTGTGCATTTTACTGATACAACTAAAGCACCAGAGCCTTTAACGGATACTACAAAGGTAATCCCTCGAACTATTGTTAAGCAAGTTATTGATTCACTAGTTTTATCTCCTGATGATACATTAGCACCAGATTCACTAAAGCTTGTATCAGGTCCATTGTTGAATGCTAATCCTTACGAGAAATTTTATTTTAACAATACTGCTGAACAAGGTGTAGCTACCTGGATGATGGAGGCATCGTTAAACAAGAAAGAAAAGTTCTATGCTTTACATCGAACTGCTCCGATAGGTACAATTATCAAAGTAATTAATCCAATGAATAAGCGATTTGTATTTGTTAAGGTGGTTGGTCCATTACCTGATACAGGCGACAATCACGACGTATTAATTAAAATTACGCAATCTGCTGCAAGAAGAATAGGTATTATTGATTCCCGATTTCGTGTAGATATTTCCTACGGAATAAAAGGAAAGCCAACATCAAGAAAGTAGTTTTCTTCTTTTCTTTTCAGCTACCAGTAATGATAGCTCTCTTCCCATTTGTCCAGCAATAGAAGTATTCTCTTGCGCTCTTCTTGTTAGATAAGGAAACACTGCATTCACGGGTCCGTAAGGAACATATTTAGCAACGTTATAACCTGCTTTTGCGAGATTAAAACTAATATGATCGCTCATGCCTAGCAGCTGACTAAAATATATTCGCTGGTCATTGTTTACGATGGTATACTTCTGCATTAATTGCGTTAGTAATAAATTACTTTCTTCATTATGAGAGCCAGCACAAATGGCCATCTGCTGAATATTCTCGAGACAAAAGGTAAGTGCAAAGTTGTAATCTTTGTCGGTTGCTTCTTTACTCGGTTGTATCGGTGATGCATAGCCGTTAGATGCAGCACGTGCTCTTTCTTTTTCCATGTAAGCACCACGCACTAGTTTCAGACCTAAATGATAATTACCATTTTTAGCATGCTCGAAACTGGTTTTAATAAAGGCTAAGCGATCGTGACGATAAAGTTGAATGGTGTTGTAAACAATTGCTTTTGATTTATTGTAACGCTCCATGTTCTCCGTTGCTAAATCATCAATCGACTGTTGAATCCAACTCTCCTCTGCATCAATAAAAATACATACATCAGACTGAAATGCGGTTTCGCAAATTTTTTGAACGCGTGCACGGATACGTTCGTAAGCTGCATTTTCTTCTTCGGATAATTTTATTCCCGCACTTACCTTTTCCAATAAATCAAATCGGCCAAGTCCTGTAACTTTAAATACTGAAAATGGAATCGCTTTATTTCCTTTCGCTTTTACAACTGTTGCGATAATTTCATCGCAAGCATGATCAAACTCATGCTCTTCTTTCGCGCCTTCTACAGAATAATCTAAGATGCTTCCAACACCGAACTGATGAAGCTTTTCAATTGCTTTTGTACATTCTTCAATATTCTCTCCGCCACAAAACTGTTTAAATATGGTTGCCTTGATTATGCCTTTAACTGGAAGATGCCAATCTAACGCTTTACCTGTTATGCTACTTCCTAATGCAACTAATCGAGGATATCCTATTAGTTTGAAAAGCCAATAGGCTTGCGTGATTTCCTGATTGCTTTTTGAGGCAAAGGCGTTTTCTAAATTATCGAATGACAAATTGGGCGATGATTCCATAGCTCGGCAAAGATAATCAGAACGATAAAAAAGGAGAGTTTTGGCGGTTTATTTTTGAAGTATTTATCGTCTTGTATTGTAACTATTTGTATTGGTGTGCTTTCGATATTGAATCATCGTTTTTTAAAAATAAACTATGTTGTAACTTTACGTGTTTTATTGCATATGATATTATCACCCGACCAATGGGGATTCCCCGCTAACGATAAGCCTTGGATTATTTCTGGACCTTGTGGAGCTGAGTCTGCCGAGCAGGTTATGACTACCGCTTTAGGTGTTAAAGCGAGCGGAGCTCATGCTATTCGCGCAGGTATCTGGAAGCCGCGTACGCGACCAGGTTCGTTTGAGGGAATGGGGGAACAAGCGCTTGAGTGGTTGAGGGCCGCAGGAGATGCAACAGGACTTCCAGTAATGGTGGAAGTTGCTTCTGCTAAACATGTAGAGGCTGCATTGAAAAGTAAAATTGATTTTATCTGGATTGGTGCCCGAACAACGGTAAATCCTTTTTTAGTGCAGGAAATTGCAGATAGTTTAAATGGTGTTGATATTCCAGTGTTTATTAAGAATCCAGTTAATCCTGATTTGGCTTTGTGGATAGGTGCAATTGAGCGTATCGAGCGAAGTGGTATCAATAAAATTGCTGCTATTCACCGTGGATTTTCTAGTTATGAAAATAGTGTGTATCGCAATAAGCCTAATTGGGAAATTCCAATTGAGTTAAAGCGAAAAATGCCTTCTATTGCTATGTTTTGCGATCCAAGTCATATTTGCGGTAGTCCGCAGCTGTTAGGTGCAGTTTCGCAATTGGCGCTCGACTTACAGTTTGATGGATTGATGATTGAATCACATTGCAATCCTTCGGAAGCATTAAGCGATAAAAACCAACAATTAACTCCTGCTGAATTAAAAGTTTTAATCGATTCTCTTAGCATAAGAAAAGCAGAGTTTGATTGCCCTGTTGAATTAAGTCGTTTGCAGGATTTGCGTGATGTGATTGATGAAATTGATTATGATTTGCTAAACAAAATGGCAGAGCGTATGAACATCGCACGAAAAATTGGTCAGTATAAGTTTTTAAATAATGTGGCTATTTATCAATCACAGCGCTGGGCAGAAATTATTGAGTCACGTACTGCAATTGGAGAGGAGAAAGGATTGTCACCAGAGTTTATTCTGAAATTATATAACATGATTCACGAAGAATCTATTCTTCAACAAACGAGTCAGGTTAAGACAGAAGAAGAAGTTCCAGTAAAGAATGCAACCAAGGAATGATTTCCAAATTAAATATCGACTCAACAGCTGTTTTAATTTCAAAATCGCTTTCTGATTTTGAACAAGAAATCAATTCGACATTTAATTCCTTTTCGCGCGTTTTTTTATTGATGGATGCGAATACGCACTTACATTGTTGTCCTGAATTTCAAAAAGTATTTCCTTCTAATATAAAAATTGAACCGGTAGTTATTCCTGCAGGTGAGCAGTCGAAAAGTTTAAATCAGGCAGAGCAAATTTGGCAACAACTTTTTGATGCGAATGCAAC
This sequence comes from Bacteroidota bacterium, assembly GCA_046303115.1. GTDB lineage: Bacteria > Bacteroidota > Bacteroidia > AKYH767-A > OLB10 > CAINEC01. Next base: position 11,930 of record JBKCGZ010000198.1, read on the forward strand.
TAAGAGCGATTGCTTAATTGCATTAGGTGGTGGAGTGGTATCTGATGTAGGAGGATTTGTTGCGGCATTGTATAAAAGAGGAATGAAGTATTTTGTTTTTCCTACATCACTAATGGCAATGACGGATGCTGCTTTGGGAGGTAAAACAGGTGTCGACTTTTTGCAAATAAAAAATAGTATAGGTGTTTTTTATGCTCCTGAAAAAATATTTATTGCGACTGATTTTTTGAAGACATTAAGTGAACGCGAATATAATAACGGACTTGCAGAGATCTACAAACATGCAATTATTTATGATCGTACTTTGTGGGATGATTTGAAATCGGATGTTGATGAATTTGAAATAGTCCAAAAGTCGATTGCAGTAAAAGCAAGTGTGGTCAACAATGATTATCATGAAAAAGGAGAGCGAAAGATTTTAAATTTTGGTCATACTATCGGACATGCGTTAGAAAGTTATGCCTTAACAAATAGAATCGACTTATTGCACGGCGAAGCGATTGTAACAGGAATGATTGTAGAAGCTGAATTGGCTTTTGATGCTGGGTTGTTATCGCAGGTAGCTAAATCTGAAATAGTGAATGTGCTTTGTAATAAATTTGGTCAGCCAATGTTGACTAAAGTTGATTTTAATTTGATGACGGAGTTTTTATTACAGGATAAAAAGAATACGCATCAGATTTGTTTTTCATTACCTACGGAAATTGGCAAGTGTGAAATCAATCAATTCTTTTCATTGGAGGAAATTAAGAAAGCATCATCATCTTATATTGAATGGCTATGATTTCTTTGCAGCTTGATAGTTCACAATTAGTCGATGAGATTTCTGTTCAATTGCCTTCGTCAAAAAGTATTAGCAATCGTTTATTAATCATTCATAAAATTGCTATTTCGAATGTGTCGATTAAAAATTTATCAGATGCAGATGATACACGAATTTTAAATCAGTTGCTTGAATCAGATGCGAAGGAAGTTAATTGTGGTTTAGGCGGTACTGCTATTCGATTTTTTCTCGCTTATTGTTATTTGATTAATCGTGAAGTTATTGTTAGCGGAGAAGAACCACTTAACAAACGCCCGATAAATCCACTGGTAGATGCATTACGTCATTTAGGAGCTCAAATAGATTATCTTAATAAAGAGAATTATCCTCCATTACATTTGAAGTCGACTGCTAAAGAAAATAATCAAGTTGTTTTTGATGCAAATATCAGTAGTCAGTTTGTTTCTGCGCTATTATTAATTGCTCCGTATTTACCTAATGGACTATCCATACAATTACCACCTAATCAAGTTTCGTTTTCCTATATTAACATGACAATGGATTTGATGCGTATGAACGGAGTGGCTGTTGATGTTCATGAAAATAAGATTATAGTATCACGACAAGAATACAAGCCTATTGCTTATAAAGTTTCTGCTGATTGGTCCGCAGCAATTTATTGGATAGCGTTTATTGCAATTGCCGGTAAGGGAAAAGTACTGTTGAATGATTTGAAGATTGAAAATTTACAAGGCGATGAAGCGCTATTAAATTGGCTGAAAAACTTTGGTATAACGTATAGCCTTTCCGAAGAAGGAATTGTTTTTGAAAAACATGAAGTTGGATTTGTTGCTGATTTAAATTTAGATTTATCTGATAATCCTGATTTAGCACAACCTTTAGCTGTGATTACAGCTGCATTAGGAATTAAAGCTTCCTTCACTGGTTTATCGACGCTCAAACATAAAGAATCGAATAGGATACTAGCAATAGCTACTGAATTAAATAAAGCAGGAGCCGATGTAATAGGAACTGACGATTGTATTGATATAAGAGGAAGAATCAATAAAGACTTACTTAAGGAAATAACGTTTGACACGTATCACGATCATCGTATGGCTATGAGCTTAGCTATGTTGGCTGGATTAGGAGAACGTGTCTCATTAAATAATCCGGAAGTGGTTTCTAAATCGTATCCGACTTTCTTTCAAGAGCTAGAGAAATTCTGTAAAATTACTCACTGATAAAATTGTGCATCGCGTCTGCGCATTTCTCTCCATCCATCGCAGCGCTTACAATGCCACCAGCATATCCCGCACCTTCAGCGCAAGGGAATAACCCTGCAATTTCTACATGCATTAACGTTTCGTGATCTCTTGGAATTCTTACTGGTGATGAAGTTCTTGATTCTGTGCCAACCACCACTCCTTCATTCGAATAATAGCCTTTTATTTTCTTTCCGAATTCACGTATCCCTGCACGCAATGCATTTGTGATTTCTTTGGGTAATACTTCTCCAAGTTGTGTATTGTTAACGCCAGGGATATACGAAGTTTCGATGAGTCCTTTGCTAGCCTTACCCTCGCAAAAATCAACTACTCGTTGAGCTGGGGCTACTAAATTTCCTCCTCCAGCTTGATAGCAGTTTTTTTCTACTTGCGACTGAAACTCTATACCTGCTAATGGTCCTAGTTTTTTATATGGATTGAAGTCAGAAAGGTTCACACTAACCACCATCCCTGAATTAGCATAAGGGTTATTACGTTTAGATGGCGACCATCCATTAACTACTAATTCGTTTGGAGCTGTTGATGCTGGCGCGATGATTCCTCCTGGGCACATACAAAAACTATAGACCCCTCTGTCGAAGGCTTGAGTTGTAAGAGAGTAGGAGGCAGGAGGTAAATATTCTCCTCTCAAATCACAATGATACTGTGAACTATCAATGATTGTTTGTGGATGTTCAATACGAACTCCTAACGCAAATTCTTTTGCTTCAATCAAAACTTTTTGATCATGCAACATTTTAAATATGTCGCGCGCTGAGTGACCAGTAGCTAGTAATACAGCTTCTGACTGAATAGTTGTTGCTTCATTGTTATTGTCAATGGAAGCTATTTTCAATCCTTTAATTTTTTTGCCTTCCAGTACAAGTTCTTCTAATCTTGAATTAAAATGGACTTCTCCACCGCAACTTTCGATAAACTCACGTATACGCGTAACGATGTGAGGTAATTTGTTAGTGCCGATATGCGGATGAGCTTCAATTAAAATCGATTCATCAGCACCAAAGTCGCAAAACGTATGAAGGATTCGTAAGATATTTCCACGTTTGCCTGATCGAGTATAGAGCTTACCATCTGAATAGGTTCCTGCACCACCTTCACCGAAGCAATAGTTGGAATTTTCATTTACTACACCTTGTTTATTGATAGCGGCTAGATCTCTTCTGCGACTACGAACGTCTTTTCCTCTTTCAAAAACAACAGGCTTGTATCCTAATTCAATTAATCGTAGTGCGGCAAACATTCCCGCAGGACCAAAGCCGATAATATGTACTGGTTTGCTATTACTAACGTTTTGGGAGTGCCGTTCTATTCCTTCCGGAAGTGGTAGTTTTTCTCCAAGAGCAACATCAAAAAACAAACGATATTTAACTTGGCGTGAGCGTGCATCAATGGATTTCTTTATCAAGCGGAAATCAGAAATCTCATCATGTGCACATGAAAGAAAAGAGGAGATTTTGTTTTTGTATTGTTCCTCGTTGGCAGCCTCTTCTGGCAGCAAAACAAGTTCAATTCTTTTTATCATTTATTCGAAGGTAAACGAGATTGACCAGATTCTGGTTTTTAATCCACTAAGTGAAGTTGTATAAACGGCATTGTCGTTTGCCAATATATTTGGAATGCCTTGGTACATTTTAATTTCAGGAGCGAATTTGAAGAGTGGTAAATATAAATCCATACCGAATCCAATTTCATAACCGTAATCGTACTTTTTCAATTTTACTAATTGTTCATCGTTTTCTACTGCAGCTTGCGAAACTAAATCAATCATGTATTTAGCTCCACCTAAAACATAAAAGCGATAATTATTTACACGATTAGATTTGAATTTTACTAAAAGTGGAAACTGGATAAAAGTTGATTCAATCTTTTTAGTTACTATGTTAGACCCCGCAACTTTCAATGTCATGTTATAATTCATGTTTCTCTGCGAGAATGCAAGCATAGGAGTAAATCGCAAATCAAAATTATCTGCAATTCGTAAGTTAGAGATAATCCCTAAATCGAAACCAGTTTGTCCATCAGCTGATAAAAAACGAACGCTGTCATTTTGTAATAAATTCTCTGCTCGTGAAACTTTAAAATTTGTTTTATTCGTTCCAAGTAAGAATCCGAAATGAATCCATTGCTTATCGTACTTCTCTTGATTTTTTACAATGATTCGCTGCGCATTTGCTGTTTCACTAGAAGCAGTAATGAATAAAAAAATTAAAAAGAATAATGCCGCTTTTTTCATTTAACTTTTACTTCCAACATATATACTTGCAATTCCAAACGTAAGAGGAACGCATTTAGTGTTTACAAAATTATTGTGATTCATAATTTTTACAAATTCTTGTCCGTAAGGAAATGCAGCAACTGACTCCGGAAGGTATTCGTATGCGGCTCTTTCTTTTGATACAAGTTGACCAATAGTTGGTAATATGTACTTCGAATAGAAATTGTAAAATTGCTTGATTGGGAATTTTTCAGGTTGAGAAAACTCCAAGATGACTACTTTTCCATTTGGCTTTAAAACCCTCAACATTTCACTTAGTCCTTTATCTAAGTGCTGAAAATTACGAACACCAAAAGCAACAGTTATTGCATCGAAACTATTATCTGCAAAGGGCAGGTTTTCAGAGTCGGCTTGTTGCAGCGTAATTTGTTGCGCCATTCCAAGTCCTTCAATTTTCTTTTGTCCTTCGGCTAACATCAAAGCAGAAATATCTACTCCTGTAATATGTTCTGGTCGAAGCTTCATGCATGCGATGGCAACATCTGCTGTTCCTGTTGCGATATCAAGCATTGTCTTTGGTTGCAACGATTTTAACTCAGCAACCATTTGCTTTCTCCATCCTTTGTCAATTCCTACTGATAAAACTTTATTCAGTAAATCATACTTTGGCGCAATACGGTCGAACATATCTTCAACGCGTTCACGCTTAGATGATCCTTTATAGTTTTGTGGAATTACAGTCATGCTAATACTTGTTCTGCTTCTTTCATTAAAAGTTTTTTGTCGATAGGGACAACACCAACTTGCTCACAAACCAATCCTCCTGCTAAATTTGCTAATGAAGCAATCATTGTTTCACCTAATCCTAATCCAAGGCACAAAGCTGCTACACTTATAACGGTATCGCCTGCACCCGAAACATCTGAAATATTTCTTACATGTGCAGGAATAATATTCTTCGTTGATTCATTACCGATATACACTCCATGTTCTGAAAGTGTCACCATCATCGTTTTTATATGCTGTTTATTTCTAAACGGCTCACAAATAGTGCTCAATGTTTCAATATCTGGTTTCTTGAAATCCACTTTAACGCCTTGCTTTAATTCAATTAAGTTTGGTTTGAATAAATCAACACCTATGTATGCATTAAAGTTTTTCTTTTTAGGATCTACAGCAGTAGGAATATTTGCGTTCTTGCAAATTGCGACTACTTCGTTGATTAATTCAGCATTTAAAACACCTTTGTCGTAATCTTCAAAAATAACAACCGCTGGTTTTTCCTTTTCAATTAATTGGTTAATGACATGTAAAATTGCAGACTGTTCTTTCGATGATAAGTCGTGCATTACTTCATCATCTACTCGTAGTAATTGATGATTGTTTCCTATTACACGTGTCTTAACAGTAGTTACTCTTTCCGATGATTGAATCATGCCGGAAGTCGACATTTTTAAATCCTTCATCAAATTAATTAACTCCTCTCCATTTCTGTCGTTGCCAATCACCGAGCATAAAATAGGAATTGCACCCATCGATTGAATATTGATAGCAACATTCGCAGCGCCTCCTAAACGACTTTCTCTTTTCTTAACAGCCACAATAGGTACAGGAGCTTCAGGAGAAATACGATCAACACTTCCCCATAGGTAAGCATCAACCATTACATCACCAATGATGAGTACTTTTAAGTTGTTAAATGATTCAAATATTTTTTGAATATTATTCACTGCTATTCCGAGTTTATTATTGAAGTTTAGCTAAAGCTGATTTGATTCTGGTTAATGCTTCCGTGAGGATTTCTTCTGATGTTGCATACGAAATACGAATACAACGATCATCACCGAAGGCTTCTCCAGTTACTAAAGAAACTTTCGCTTCTTTCAATAGGTACATGCAAAGGTCACTCGCAGTTTTAATGGTTGTTTCACCATCTGTTTTTCCAAAGAAATAAGTCACATCAGGAAAAACATAAAACGCACCTTTAGGCTTATTAAATTTCCAACCTGGAATTTGTGACATTAAATCCAATACTAAATTTCTACGCTTTAAAAATAAATCACGCATGTATTCATATTCACTCCAATCGGTACTGATTGCTTTCACAGCTGCTTTTTGTGCAATTGAGGATGCAGCTGAGGTAAATTGTCCTTGCATCTTATCACACGCTTTCGCTATTTCTTTGCTTGCACCAATGTAACCAATACGCCATCCCGTCATAGCATAACCTTTCGAAACCCCATTAACGATAATCACACGCTCTTTGATAAAATCAAACTGTGCAATGCTTTCATGAGTGCCTTCAAAACGAATATGCTCGTAAATCTCATCTGATAAAATGAAAATCTGAGGGTGTGGTGCTATCACTTCAGCAATACTCTGCAACTCCTCTTTTGAATACATCGATCCAGTAGGATTACAAGGCGAAGAAAACATCAATAGTTTTGTTTTCGGAGTAATTGCATTTTTAATCTGCTCTGCAGTAGGTTTGAAATTCGTTTCAATACTTGTATTGATAAAAACAGGAACACCTCCAGCTAATTTTATAATCTGCGAATAAGATACCCAATAAGGGGTAGGGATAATCACTTCTTCACCTGGATTAACTAAACTCATTACCACATTGGCAATACTTTGCTTAGCACCAGTAGAAACTACAATTTGGTCAGGTGGATAATCAAGATTATTTTCGCGTTTAAATTTCTCGCTAATCGCTTTTCTTAAATCAGCATATCCTGCAATAGGAGGATAAAAAGTGAATCCATCGTCAATTGCTTTTTTAGCAGCTTCGCGGATATCCTGTGGCGTTACAAAGTCGGGTTCGCCTAAACTTAAGTTGATAATATCATGACCTTGCTCCTGCAGTTCTCGACTTAGTCGCGCCATAGCAATTGTTGCCGATTCTTCAAGTTCGTTAATTCGTTGCGATAGGTAATTCATATAGCTCTATAGAGAGAGCAAAAATATCAAAAAAAGTAGCCAATTATACCTCTATATTGAACATTTTTATAGGTCTTTATGACTCAAAATGAGCGTGTTAAATAATTGAACCGAATTATGACAGAGTGGTGATAGCATGATAAGTCAAAAATACCTGTATGGACAAGGGATTATTCACACCCATTTTTACGATATTTGAACTTCAAAATTTTGCTATGAATTTAACGAATGATATCACTTTGTTGATTGTATTTTCCTTGCCGCCATTAGTGGTTGCGTATACAGCTTACATGCTAATCAAGAAGTTTTTGCAAAGGGAGCAAAACTTAAAATTATTAGATATTAAAATTTCCAACCAGAAAGATACATTGCCTTTACGCTTGCAAGCATACGAAAGAATGGCTTTGTACTTAGAGCGTATTTCACCGAATCATATGCTGTTAAATCAGTATGAGCATGGAATGACCGTTCGCGATTTTCAACGTTCATTAATTACGATGGTGCGAGATGAATTTGAACATAATCTAGCCATGCAGATTTATATTTCGCCTGCATTATGGAACATTATCCGCAACACAAAAGAAGATGTAGTTAATCAGATTAACCGTTCTGCTGCAGCCATCAATCCTGATGCACCAGCGCACGAATTAAGTGAGCATTTTTTCAATGAAGTATTGGCAAGTGAAAACTTCGTAACACAAAAAGCACTGGCTATTTTAAAATCAGAAGTAGCACAATTATTTTAAGCAATGTCGAACGATACAAAAAAAATTACAACCGACTCAGATATTGAAGTTGATCGTATATATACTAACGATGGTGAAGAAGATGCTGGTAAGTTTCCTTTTACGAGAGGTGTTCAACCTGATATGTATAGAGGGAAATTATGGACCATGCGACAGTATGCTGGATTTAGTACAGCGGAAGAAAGTAACGAACGTTATCACTTTTTATTAAATCAGGGAACAACAGGATTATCGGTTGCATTTGATTTACCAACACAAATCGGTTATGATTCTACGCATGAATTATCTGATGGTGAAGTAGGGAAGGCCGGTGTTGCGATTGATTCGTTAGCGGACATGGAAATTCTTTTTAAAGGAATTGAGTTGGAGAAAATCACTACATCTATGACGATTAATGCGTCTGCTTCAGTGTTGTTGTGTATGTACATCGCGTTAGCAAAAAAGCAAGGTGCTAATCTGGCAAATATTTCAGGTACGATACAAAATGATATTTTAAAAGAGTATGCTGCACGTGGGACGTATATTTATCCTCCAAAGCCAAGCATGCGAATCATTACAGATATTTTTGAGTATTGCAGCAAGGAATTACCAAAGTGGAATACAATTTCTATTTCCGGATATCATATTCGTGAAGCAGGTGCGAATGCAGTGCAAGAGTTAGCATTTACGTTGGCCGATGGAAAAGCATATTTACAGGCAGCCATTGATAAAGGACTTGATATAAATGTTTTTGCAAAGCGACTTTCTTTCTTCTTTAATGCACATAATAATTTGTTTGAAGAAGTAGCGAAGTTTAGGGCCGCACGTAAAATGTGGGCGCAGATTACAAAGGAATTAGGTGCTACAGATCCACGTGCGATGATGTTGCGTTTTCATACGCAAACAGGCGGTTCAACATTAACTGCGCAGCAACCTCAAAATAATATTGTGCGTGTTACCATACAGGCATTAGCTGCTGTGTTAGGTGGTACTCAGTCGTTGCATACCAACGGATTCGATGAAGCCTTAGCATTACCTACAGAAGAAGCCGCACGTATTGCACTACGTACACAGCAAATCGTTGCTTTTGAAAGTGGTGCAACCATGACCGTTGATCCTTTAGGAGGTAGTCATTATGTAGAGGCATTGACAAAAGAAGTAGAAGAAAAGGCGTGGGAATATATTCGTAAAATTGATGAGATGGGTGGTGCCGTTGCTGCTATAGAAGCTGGGTATATTCAGAAAGAAATTGCGAGTTCAGCATACCAGTATCAGCGTGATATTGAATCAGGTGATAAAGTAATTGTTGGCGTAAATAAGTTTTCTATTGAAGAACCTCCATTTGAAAATCTGTTTACGGTGGATGATACTATTCGTCAGGTGCAAATTGATAAAATCAATAAAGTAAAAGCGAGTCGTGACAACGCGCGTGTAGAACAAACATTAAAGGCTTTAGAGGCAGTAGCAAAAGATGGAAGCAATGTGATGCCGAAAATTCTGGATGCCGTAGAAGCTTATGCTACTTTAGGAGAGGTTTGTGACGTGATGCGTGGTGTATTCGGAGAGTATACGGGAGGATAATTACTCTTCGTATTTAACTTCTTCGTTGATAGAATCATTGACAAATAAAAAAATATCTTCATTATCTTTTTTCATCAGATAATGCTCGCGTGCATATTTTTCGAGATGTTCTGGGTCAGACATTAACTCCTGCATATCGTTTTTATTTTTTTCGATTTCCGAAGTATAATATGCTTTATCCGCTTTTAATTTCCCAAGTTCACTTCTGTAACTGTACAACGTGAACATGTCATTTTTATCGAAGAATGTCATCCAGATTAAAAAAACAAAAGCTGTCATAAAATACCTGTTCTTGAGGTAAGGTACCAACTTTTTTAACTTGACTTTTTTCAGGTTGAAATTCATGATGGTAAAAGTAAAAATGATTTTGAAAATAGCAAGTAGGAAAAGGACGAATAAAAAATAATTTAACTACCGTTAATTGTCAATTACTCCCAACAACTAACGGTAGCTATTAAATCTGATTATTTACCAATATGTATATTCACATTTTCGTGATGGGCCGTATCTCCATTCTTATCAATTTTCACTTCTTTACCATTAACGCTTACTTGAATGGTTGTTTCTTCTTTTTGATTGTGTTCTGATTTATAATTCGGATTGCAACTCGTACATTCTAATCCACCACCTGTCATCATCCAGAATTTTTCTGTCATATCATCATCGAAGGTGTTGGTGATGTTTTTAATATCATGTAATAACAAGTCAAGGTCGTTTCCTAGGTAAACCGATTTCCCTGCAGGTACTTTTAATATTAAATGAACTGATTGTCCTCGGAATTTTTTATTAGGCAGAATACTAAAATAATTTGACAAGGCAAGGGAGCTGTCTGTCTGACTAATCTTATATTGTAATTCTTTAGTTCCTAAAATGGCATCTTGTTTACTGCTTCCGCGAGACGTAATTTCTTGAATTAATTCGAATTCATTTCCATCGGCTCTAACGATATCTAAATCCACTAATGTTAAAGAGGCTGTATCTTGATTCGACACGATATTAAAGTTATTATTTTTTCCACTTACACCAATAAAAATATCAGAAGCGCTTTGGTTAACTAAGATATCATTCAAATACAATGTATCGCCTTTCGGTTGTTGAAGTGGCATTGTTACAGATGCTGTTTGTTTTGATCTAAAGTTTTTACTTACTGAAAGCGCAATAAAAACCACCATAATTAATCCGATAATCCACAATACTCCTGCAGTTGTTCTAACAGGTTTAGGTTCTTTTTTGATGTTAAATAAATAATGCAATACTCTATAAAGAATAAATAATAAAGGAATGCCAATCATGAATGCTATACCTGTAATAGCTATAAACATTTGTGTTGGAGAAAGAACAAAATTGCTTAAGAAAACTGGGACGTTGGCATCTCCTAGGGCTCCTGTGATTCCCAAAAGAGCCATCATTAAACCGAATAATAAAATGAAAAGTACGATTGAAACGACTGCTCCAAAAAACTTAGCAATAAAGGTTAATATTTGAATTGCAATTGAAATTACATCTTCTACAAATCTGGATAATCGCGAAGTGCCTTTTTCGAATAAAGGCTTTTTACCTTTTACTCTTTCTGTTAGATCGGTAACATCATCTTCAATTGTTTCTTTTATTGTATCGAGATTGATTGGTTTACCCTTCATCGCTAATTTTTCAGAGGCATTTTTAGCTTTCGGAATTACAATCCACAGAATGAAATATAGCAATAAACCTGCTCCATAGATTAAAGAAATTAATAGCAAGAGTCGAAGCCATAAAGGTTGTATTCCAAAGTAATGGGCAACACCACTACAAACACCACCTACAATTTTATCATCTGGATCACGAAATAATTTCTTTTCAGCGCGGTCTTGTTTGGTGTTCTCGTTGTTATTATTGGATGCATCATCAGCTCCTGCAACCTCCGATGGTTTGCCCAATTGCTGCATAACTTCTTCTACATCAGCATCAGTAACAACCATTCTGCTATTAGCCATTTTTTCAGAAAACATCTCTGCGATTCTCGTTTCAATGTCCTGAATAATCTCATCACGCCCATCAGAAAGTGTGAAATAACTTTTTATGTTCGATAAATAATTTTGTAATTGTTCGTATGCGGTTTCTTCGATGTGAAATACGATTCCGCCAATATTTACGGTGACTGTTTTTTTCATATTATTTTGAGGTTGTCATTTTAACGGCTTGCGCCAATTCATTCCAGGTTTGATTTAAAGCGTTGAAGAATTCTTCACCAATAGGGGTGAGTGAATAATACTTCCGTGGTGGGCCGCTTAATGACTCCTTCCAATTATAGGCTAGGAGACCTTGATTTTTTAAGCGGGTTAAAAGCGGGTAGAGGGTGCCTTCTACTACAATTAGTTTGGCATCTTTTAGCTTACTGATAATATCGGATGGATAAACTTCTCCTTGCGATATAATGCCGAGTATGCAAAACTCCAGTACGCCTTTACGCATTTGCTGTTGTGTGTTTTCGAGATTACTCATGCTTTTTATTTGATGGGTGCAAACATAAGTTATTTTTATAGTACTATGCAATACAAGGTACTATTAAAATACTTAAGTGCTTGTATTACAGCAATAAAAATTTCGGTTGTTTGATTAAAATGTCCGATTTAGTGTAGTGTAATTGATTGCATTCAATTATTTTCAAGCAATAATTGAGACCAATATTTCGGACATGTTTGGATGATTTGTACCAAATATTGCATTTTTGGTACACGTTATTGCGATATGGGATTATTTGCACCACATCTGAATCTATAAAAAATGTCCAACACCCAATTCAACTTCAAACAGTTTTCTGTACAGCAGGATTTATGCTCGATGAAAGTCGGGACGGATGGAGTTTTGTTGGGTTCATGGACGTATACGGATAATGCTAATAATATTTTAGATATTGGAACAGGTACTGGATTAATTGCTTTAATGCTCGCACAACGATCAAATGCGAATATAACAGCCGTAGATGCTGAAGCGAATGCTTGCGAACAAGCGAAAATCAATTTTGATGCATCACCGTGGACTAATCGACTTCAACTTGTGCATTCGAAAATTCAAGATTTTCATTCTGATCATTTATTCGATTTAATAGTTTCTAATCCGCCATATTTTTCTGGTTATTATTCTTCGGAAAATTTGTCGCGCGATATTGCACGCTCTGCAGATGTTTTATTGCCCTATGAAGAATTAATTTCTTGTGCTAAGAAATTACTAATAGCTAACGGGAGATTGTCGTTGATACTTCCTGCTGATCAGCAAGAGAAAATAACAGCTATTGCGAACCAAAATGAACTTGCACTTTCACGATTAACTTTCGTTAAAACAAAAAGCTCGAAAGAAGCGAAACGTATTCTTCTGGAATTTGTAAACAATTTCAATCAAGTCAATGCAATAATTGATGAATTAATCATTCAATCCGATGATAACGGTCGCGTGTATACGCAAGAGTATATTAACCTAACTAAGGACTTTTATCTAGCTTTCTGATTCTGAAAAGCAAATGCCCATTTCGCTTAACTCTTTCAAGATAGGAACATATAATTCCGCTTTAACAGGAATTTGAACTCCCTTTAATTTTATTTCTCCTCGTAAAATATGTCGAGCAGCAATTGCTAGTGGAAGTCCTACTGTTTTAGCCATGGCCGTATTCGTAGTATCATCGCCTTTTACAACCAATGAAGACGTCAATTGCTTGGCAACTCCATTCGTTTGATATTCGAAAATATGTTGCATCACAATCATGTCTTTGTCGCCTTCTTTCAAAACCCATCTTTGCTCTAGTAAATGTTGTAATACTTGCGCAGGACTAGCATTTATCAAATTCGTTTTTGCAGACTCAAAAATTCCAGTATAAGAAATCATATTCATGATTGTTCCGTTGGATTCGAGATTGCAAAGTACTGCTACTTTTTCTTGAAGTGAATTTCCTTTAATTGAGCTTGGTAATAGTGATTCTGTAATTTGTGCGAAGGTCAAATCTTCTGAATGCTCGATTTTATAACTGTCATCCGTTAATCCTAACGTAACAAATACTTGCCAAGCATGACAGTAGTTTTTGTAGCGCAGCGTACCTCTTAATAATGTTGGGATTGAATCTAATCCATATTGCTTACGATAACTCAAAGAATCACGATTAGCATATCCATCAAATTCTCCATAACCTTCAACATTAACTTTTTCAATCTCTGTAAATAAGCGCTGATAAGGGATGTATTTGTATTCTCCATTCGAAATATACTTTGCTGTTCCTTGTCCTGCAATAATTACATTTCGCGGATTCCAAGTAAATTTATATCCCCACGGATTGTCATTTGATTCCGGAGCTACAAGTCCGCCTGTATATGATTTAAAAGAAGTGATATCACCACCTGCGTTTTTAATTCGATGAATAATTTCCATGGCCGACATATGATCGATGCCGGGATCTAATCCGCATTCATTGAGTAATAAGATATCTGCTTCAATTGCTTTCTCATTTAAACTTTGAACTTCTTCAGAAACATAACTAGCTGTTACAAGATTCTTTTTAAATCGAACACAATCATGAGCTGCTAAAATATGTAGTGTAGGAGGTAACAATGAAATAACTAAATCAGCATTTTGTATTTCTTTTTCGCGCTGTTCAATATTATCAATTGAAAATTCAAATGCAATGGCGTTCGGGTGATTATTGACTTTATTTTGAGCTGCGACTAAAGATAAATCACCTACTTTTAAAATAAAACCATCTGAAGTGGAGTTATTTAATAAATACTGAATCAGCGTTCCGGATGATTTTCCAGCCCCAAGTAAAAGAATCGTTTTCATACATTAAATGCTTCTGCGAATTTAGAAATTATAATGGAACAAGATTATTATGAAGATTAATGTGAATGTTATAAATTTGCTATCTCAAAACAATTAAAATATGATTAAGAAATTTCTAGCCTTAGCCATTCTTGTTTCATTCGGATTTATTGCGAATGCTCAAACAGCCAATTTGATTTTGTTTACTGAAAATGGTGAACAATTTACTGCGATTCTAAATGGAATTCAACAAAATTCTAAACCCGAGACAAATGTTAAAATTTCAGGGTTAAATGCAGAATATTATAAATTGAAAATTAGATTTGTTGATAATATGTTGGGTGAAAAGAATTTTAATATCAACTTAGCATTAGGAGAAGAAACAACATATTGCATTAAGAAGAATAACAAAGGAGAATATGTTACTCGCTTTATGAGTAATGTCCCCTTGGATCAAGCGCCATCAGCACCGGCATCCCAAGCTGTAGTTGTGTACAATGCAAATCCTGCAGCGGCAAATGCCAATACAACAGTTACGCATCAGCAAACTACAACAACTACAACAAATGGTACTTCTAATCCTGATAATGTAAATATTAGTCTAGGTATTAATGTAGATGGTATGGGGGGTGGAATCAACATGAATGTTTCGGGTGCTAATTTAGATATGGATAATACCTCATCTGTACATTCAACAACTACAACCACAACAACTACTACTCATTCATCAAGTGGTTACGATTCTCATGCGGGTCACAATCATCCGCATAGCAATCCTGCGCCAGCTCCAGTTGTTTATTTACCTGGATATAATGGGCCAATTGGTTGTCCAGTACCAATGTCGCCTAATGATTTCTCTGATTTAAAGAGAACCGTAAATTCAAAAACTTTTGAGGACACCAAACTTACGATAGCAAAGCAAGTGGTTTCTTCTCAATGCTTATTAACTAATCAGGTTAAAGATCTTTTAGGTTGCTTTACTTTTGAGGCTAACAAATTAGAAATGGCTAAGAATTGCTACTCACATACATATGATATTGGAAATTATTTCAAAGTGAATGATGTGTTTACATTTGAATCTTCTATAGAAGAATTGAACGAATACATTGAATCTAGAAAATAATAGTAAGGCCTCTTCGAGAGGCCTTTTTTAATTACCATGGAAAAACAGAATTATTATATCAAATGGGCTGCAGCTTTAGGTGCCATTGCAGTTTGTTTCGGAGCTTTAGGAGCACATACCTTAGAAAAGATGTTAAGTGCTAAATCCCTTGCCTCTTGGGAAACCGCAGTTCGCTACCAGCTTATACATGCCACTGTTATTTTAATAATCGCTATAAATGGCCGACTCGTTTCAGAAAAAAGTGCACACCGAATTTTGAACTTGTTTATTGTGGGTGTATTATTTTTTAGCGGAAGCATCTATATCCTTTCAACACAATCAATAAGTGGACTTCACGTTCCTTTTTTGGGTCCTATAACACCAATTGGTGGTTTATTAATGATTGCAGGATGGTTTATGTTATTTTTACAGAGTGTTAAATCAAAAAATAATTAAAATGAGAACAATTTTAGTCGCCAGTGCTGTACTTATTTTGGCATGTAATCCATCAAAAAAAGCCAATTCGGTAGCAATAACAGAAGTAGAAGAGTCTCAACGCTCAGAACAAACAGAAATGCCTCCCGCACCAACTCAAAAGAACATAAGATTAGTGGTAACCTTCGCTAGCATAGGCGCTGGAATTGACCCAAATGCCAAGTCAAACTTGGATAATTACATCAATTCTTTTAAAGAAAAATCAGGGAAACTGGTTAAATATGGAACATTGGCCTGGGGGCGTGAAGGTGAATATGATTGCGAATTTTCACTTAATGAATTGAATTTAAATGAGCAGGCAGACTTTATTAACGGCCTTAAAAAGCAGTTTGCAGGTAACCAACTTATTCAAATTGAAGAGAATAAGCCGAGTCGTTTCAATTAAATAAAATTGAATGATTTTCATTGACGGAAGTATGTTTTTTCCGTTTCTTTGCACAAACTTTCAGAAACCAATATGAACAATTACGGAACTAAGAACCCAAATGCTTCTTTAGAGTCTTTAGGTTTAAAAAATGTAGCCATGGCGCATTGGAATTTAACGCCTGCTGAACTTGTAGAAGAAACGATCATGTTAGGCATGGGTTCGTTAACAGATACAGGCGCTTTAGCAATTGATACAGGTGAGTTTACTGGTCGTTCACCGAAAGATAAATTTTGCGTGGTGGATGCTGAAACTGAAAATACAGTTTGGTGGGGTGATATCAACTATAAATTTGATGCAGCCAAGTTTGAGCATATTTTCCAAAGAATGCAAGCTTACCTTACTAACCGTGAGGTTTATGTACGTGATGCTTATGCTTGTGCTGATTCTCGCTATCGCTTAAATGTACGTGTTGTAACTGAATATCCTTGGCAAAATATATTCGTTAACAATTTATTCTTGCGTCCTACACAGGATGAATTATTGACATTTGATCCTGAGTGGACAATCGTTAATGCTCCAGGATTTCATGCAGATCCTGCTATTGACGGAACACGTCAGCACAACTTTGCAATCATCAACTTTACGAAAAAGATGATTCTGATTGGTGGAACTGGTTATACAGGAGAAATTAAAAAAGGAATCTTTACCGTATTAAATTATGTCTTACCACAACACAAAGGTGTTTTGAGTATGCATTGTTCTGCTAACATCGGAAAAGATGGTGATACAGCTTTATTCTTCGGATTGTCAGGTACTGGTAAAACAACGTTAAGTGCTGATCCAAACCGTGGATTAATTGGTGATGATGAGCATGGATGGAGTGATGATTCAGTATTTAACTTCGAAGGTGGATGTTATGCTAAATGCGTAAACTTATCTGCTGAAAAAGAACCACAGATTTTCAAGGCGATTAAGTTCGGTGCCTTATTAGAAAATATTGAGTGCTACGAAGGAACAAGCACTGTTGATTACGATAACATTTCTAAAACAGAAAATACACGTGTTGCTTATCCAATCAACCATATTGACAATGCAGTGGAGCCTTCAGTTGCTAAGAAGCCTAAAAATATTTTCTTCTTAACATGTGATGCTTTCGGTGTGTTGCCTCCAATTAGTCGTTTGGATAACGGACAAGCAATGTATCATTTCATTTCAGGATATACAGCTAAAGTTGCTGGAACTGAAATGGGAATTACAGAGCCTACAACAACATTCTCTGCTTGCTTCGGAAAAGCATTCTTACCATTACATCCAGCTAAATACGCTGAGTTATTAGGAAAGAAATTAAATGATAACCCTGAAATTAAAGTGTGGTTAGTTAACACAGGTTGGTCTGGTGGATCTTACGGTGTCGGTTCTCGTATGAAGTTAAGCTATACTCGTGCGATGATTACAGCAGCTTTAAATGGTGAGTTTGATAATGTAGAATTTGAAGAGCTTCCAATCTTCCGTTTACGTGTTCCTAAGTCATGTTCAGGAGTACCATCTGAAATCTTAAATCCAAGATTAACATGGGCAGACAAAGCAGCCTTCGATCATACAGCAAATGAATTAGCAAATAAATTCGTTAAGAACTTTGCTCAGTATGCCGATGGTGCAAGTCCTGAAATTCTTGCTGCTGCACCAGCAGCTGCAGTTACAGCATAATCACTAAAAAATAAATTCAAAGGGGCGTTAGAAATAATGCCCCTTTTTCATTCCTATGCAATTATTCTTTTGCGAAAATTTAGCGCTGAATACAGAAGTGATTCTTTCACAAGAAGAATCGTTTCATGCTGCGCAAGTATTGCGTATGCGTGGTGGTGATGTTATTCATTTGACAGATGGTTTAGGCCATCTCTTCAAAGGTGAATTACTCAATGTTGATTCAAAAAAGTCATTAGTCCGTTTGATTGAAGAGTTGCCATTAAAGCCTGCAATATCTCACTTGCATATAGCTATTGCTCCAACAAAAAATATCGATCGTTTTGAGTGGTTTTTAGAGAAGGCCACCGAAATGGGTATTGCTGAAATAACTCCGTTATTGTGTCGCTATTCCGAGCGAAAAGAAATAAAGCCTGAGCGATTGAATAAAGTAATTGTTGCAGCAGCGAAGCAATCGCATCATTTTATGTTTCCTCGTTTAAATCCAATTTTGAAATTCGAAGAATTTATCAATTCGTCTACAAGTGAAAATAAATACATTGCACATTGCGAATTATCAGAAAAAAATGATTTTGGAAAATCAATTATAGGTAAGAAAAGCTCATTACTGTTAATTGGGCCCGAAGGTGATTTTTCAGAGCAGGAAATTCAATTAGCTATCAGTAATAATTATTTGCCAGTTTCATTAGGAGAGTCACGATTGCGAACAGAAACAGCCGGCGTTTATGCATGTGCAGTTTTCAATGCACTCTCTAATAATTTGTAATTGTAAAACACTAAATTTGATTCATGAAAAAAATAATTGGATCCATCATTTTGACTTTGTTTTTTATCTCTGCAACAATTCCTGCAGAGCCGACAGTTAAAATTGCTTTGTTGAAATATAATGGTGGTGGCGATTGGTATGCGAACCTTGAGACATCACTAAAAAATCTAATTGTTTATTGTAATCAGAATTTAGGAACGACAATTAATAAAGAACAAGCTATTGTTGAAGTGGGAAGTCCTGATTTGTTTAATTACCCTTTTGTGCACATGACGGGACACGGGAACGTGGTGTTTACGCAACAAGAGGCTGATAATTTAAGAAAGTACTTAATGGGTGGAGGATTCCTTCATATTTCTGATAATTATGGTATGGATAAATTTATTCGTCCACAGATGAAAAAAGTATTTCCTGAGTTATCATTTGTAGAGCTGCCATTTAATCATCCGATCTATCAACAGAAATATAAATTCCCCGCAGGATTGCCAAAAGTGCATGAGCATGATGACAAGGCTCCGCAAGGATTTGGTTTAATCTATAATGGACGATTAGTTTGTTTTTATGATTACGAGTGCGACTTAGGTGATGGTTGGGAAGATATTGAAGTACACAGAGATTCGCAGGAGAACAGAACGAAAGCTTTAAAGATGGGTGCTAATCTTATTCAATACGCTTTTGAAAATTAGTAATCGATGCAAAAAATAACGAGTTGGTTGTTGATTTTTTTGTGCTTGCAGCTTTTTGTGCCGCGCGAGTTATGGCATGAGCTATCAGGACATCACGATACTACGGATGTTGTTTGTCATGAGCATGCCAGTGATATTTCTGCAGAGCATGAGCATTGTTTGTTATTTGAATTAATTGGAGATCCGATTTTATACAATGGAATTAAATCATTTCAGTTTTTTCAATTTGCTTATATTTTGATTTTTTTTGGAGCAATAGAATTGAAGTGTAGGTATTATATTCTCTCCTTTTCGAACAAGGGGCCACCAATTATGTGATTTTTTAACTATTCACATTTATTTAATAAATTATCTAATATCTAATTCAATGAAAAGAAATATATTTTTCATTGTTGCTATTTTATTATGCAACAATGTATTTGCACAATTAATCATCAAGGGGAAAGTGCTTGATAAAAGTAACAATGAAGCATTAGAAGGTGCTTCTGTTATTATTCCCGAATTCAAAATTGGTACTATTACCAATGAAAAAGGAGAGTTTCGACTTACGAATTTTCCAGAAAGAAAAATGAAATTACAGGTAAAGATGGCGGGGTATGGAAGTATCACCGTTGATGTAGAAATAGTAAGTGAAATTACATCACTGGAGTTGTTTCTATCACCACAGATTTTGGAAATGGATGAAGTGATTATTACTGGTTCTGCTTTTGCCACTAATCATGCACAATCAAGTTTGATTGTAGAGCCTATTGAAAAAACACAGATTCAAAATACCTCCTCAACAAACATTACGGATGTAATTACTCAGGTTGCGGGAGTGTCATCAATATCAACTGGTGGAGGTATTGCGAAACCTGTTATTCGTGGCTTAGGCTATAACCGTATTGTTAGTATTAACGAAGGAATTCGTCAGGAGGGACAACAATGGGGTGATGAACATGGGTTGGAAATTGATCAATTCTCTGCGGATCGAATAGAGGTTTTGAAAGGACCAGGAGCTCTTTTATATGGGTCAGATGCTATTGGCGGGGTAATAAATATTTTAGAACCGTTTCCTGTCCCTCAAGGTACAATTCGTGGAGAAATCCTCAGTCAATACCAAACAAACAATAAGCAGTATGTAGTTGGTGCAATGGCTGAGGGGAATCAAAATGGATTGGTTTGGCGAGTTAGAAAAACAAATAAGAATGCAGCTGCCTATTCTACTCCCAATGAAGTAGTTTATAATTCTGCTTTTAACGAAGATAACGCAAGCATGATGATAGGATTGAATAAAAAATGGGGGTACCAGCATTTTCATTTAAGCTCTTATCAAGCCCATTTTGGAATGATTGAAGGCGAGCGAGACTCAACTGGGTTATTTGTTACGCCTGAAGGTAATTCAGTGACTAACGCCGAGGCCTTAACGAGAACTATTGGTTTGCCATTTCAACGAGTGAATCATTATAAGATTTCAACTTTGGGTAGCTATTTTTTAGGCAAGGGTAATTTAAGAACTGTTTTTGGTTGGCAAAATAATCAGCGTCAGGAATATGAAGATAATGCTTTTGTTCCAGGCATGTTTGTCGATTTAAAAACACTAACTGGTGATGTGAAATATTACTTTCCTGAACATGATAATTTAGAAATTGTAGTAGGATTAAGTGGAGGATTGCAACAAAACAATAATCGAGGTGAGGAGTATTTAATTCCGGATTATTCTTCAACTGATGTTGGAATTTTTTCGTCTATTAAAAAAGTAAAAGATAAATGGTCGAGAAATTTTGGGTTGCGTTATGATTGGAAAACGATAAGTGCAGATAGTTTATCCGGAGTATTTAATTCATTTGACAAATCGTTTAATGCAATTAGTGGTTCCTTAGGATTTACTTATGAGGCAAATGACCGTTTGCATTTTAGATGGAATGCAGGTCGTGGTTTTCGAGTACCAAATATTTCTGAGTTGTCAGCTAACGGAGTACATGAAGGAACCTTCAGATATGAAATTGGTAATCCTGATTTAAAACCTGAAA
>JBKCGZ010000199.1:0-8910 GCA_046303115.1 Bacteroidota bacterium
CTTCATTTTCAAATTTTCAAATTGGCAAATCGTCAAATTAGCAAATTGTCAATCCCGATAGCTGTCGGGACAAATCATCAAATCTTCAAATTGCCAAATCATCAAATTAGCAATCCCGAGGCATCGGGAATCACATTAGCACATTAGCACATTAGCAAGTTACTCACTATACCCCATCTTTCTCATCCACTCAGGATTAAACATCTTACCGATGTAACGAGAACCATGGTCGTGGAAAATAATTACTACAACATCATCCTTTGTTAATTTATCTTTCAACTGAACCAATCCAGCAACAGCAGCGCCCGCTGAATTACCAACCCAGATGCCTTCTTGCAAACAGATATCTCTTGTATAAACAGCAGCGTCTTTATCAGTTACTTTTTCAAAGTGATCAATAATGCTAAAATCGTAATTCTCAGGAATGAAATCTTCTCCAATCCCTTCTGTTACATAGGAATGAATTTCATTCTGATCGATAACTCCTGTTTCATGAAATTTCTTCAAAGCAGAACCATATGTATCGATACCCCAAATTTTAATATTCGGATTTTTTTCTTTCAAGTACATACCCGTACCCGTTATAGTTCCACCTGTACCAGAACCAACAACTAAGTGCGTAATTTTTCCTTCTGTCTGCTCCCAGATTTCAGGACCTGTTTGCTCATAGTGAGCAGTACGGTTTGATAAGTTATCGTATTGATTTGGGTAAAAAGAATTTTCGATTTCTTTATTCAATCGCTTAGCAACTGAATAGTAAGAGTTAGGATCTTCTGGTTCAACGTTCGTAGGACAAACAATTACTTCTGCACCAAATGCACGTAAGGCATCTACTTTTTCTTTCGATTGTTTATCGGTTGTTGTGAAAATACATTTGTATCCTTTAACGATGGCAGCAATGGCTAATCCCATTCCTGTATTTCCTGATGTTCCTTCGATGATGGTTCCGCCTTGTTTGATAAGTCCTGCTTTCTCAGCATCTTCAATCATCTTTAACGCCATACGATCTTTAATCGAGTTGCCCGGATTGAATGTTTCTACTTTCGCTAACACTGTTGCAGGAGTGTCGCCAATAATTTTATTTAATCGAACCATTGGTGTATTACCAATCGCTTCAAGGATGTTATTACAGATTTTCATAGTCTTATTTAAGAGTGGCAAAAATACAAATTATAAACGATTTTGTGAAGCAATCAATTGGTCGATATGATAGATTGATTCCTGCGTTCGTCCGTAGCCTATATTGCGAATGACTTGATAGGGATGATTTAATAATTCTAATTGCTTTTTATATGCTTGAAAGATGTTCATTCTATCTTCAATCGATGGACTCTCACGCATAGGGTCGTATTGCCATGGAATGTTTGGAAGGAGTAATAAAGTTAAGTCGTAATTGCGATTTTGTAATTCATCTAGGATGAACGAATGACAACGATTATATTTTAAATCGCTCCACACTTTTAAAACAACAAAGTTGGTATCAAATAATACAATGTTCTTTTCAGAGGCAATTCCTTCGTCTTCTAAGTTTGCTTGACCTTTTGCGATTTCCAATAAGTCCTCTTCTTCGTACGATGATTTATCATTCAAATATTCTCTCGCAAATTCATTTACAATGAAGCCATCGTAATGTGCTTTTAGCATTCCCGCGAGTGTTGTTTTTCCAGAACTCTCAGGACCAATGATTGCTACTTTTATCATGCTGAAGTTGGCTTTAAATGTTTACGCCACTGATAAAATCCTTGAATAGCTAAAAGTAAATAAACGCAATAAAGTATTGCGTAAAGTTGTAAGTCTTTTTGAATATAAATTACAATGTAAACGATGTTAACTATTATCCATACAATCCAGTTTTCAATTTTCTTTTTCGCAATTAAATACTGTGCTAAAAAGGATGCAGCGGTAGCCATTGAATCAATCCACGGATAGCTCGCATTCGAATACGTTTTTAAAATAAATCCAAGTAAAACACCTGTGAAAATAAATAGAGAGAAATAAATTATTCCCTCATTTCTTCGGATGCTTTCAGTAATGAATTCTCCATTCAAATTTTTATTCCAATTCAACCATCCAACAAACAAAAGTGGTATATAAACAAGTTGTTGAAGTGAGTCAGCATACAATCGACTTTCATAAAATAAAAAGCAAGAAATAACAACATTAATAATTCCGATAGGGAAGCACCATTTATTCTTTTTAACTGTCAAGAAAACACCTGCAAATCCTGAAATGAATCCAACTATTTCAAGTGCTTTCATTGTCAAACAGCGTCTTTGAAATTAAATCGTGTTGCTGCAATATCCATAATTAATTCTGGATCTTTTTCAAATGAATTGCCTACAACCACTATGTTAGCACCTGCTCTAAAAACATTTGCTGCACTCTCCGGTGTACGAATTCCACCACCTACAATTAAAGGAATATTGACTTCTTTTTTAATGGCCTTGATTACATCTATTGGTACATGATGTTTTGCGCCTGAACCTGCTTCAGCAAAAATTAATTTCATTCCGAGTTGTTCCCCTGCGAGTGCAGTGTATGCAGCAATCTCAACTTTGTCTGTTGGAATAGGAGCAGTGCCACTTACATATTGCACGGTAGTCATTGTGCCTCCATCAATCAATAAATATCCTGTTGGAATAATTTCTAATTCAGATGCTTTTAATCGCTGTGCAGCGGTAACATGTTGGCCAATTAACAAATCAGGATTTCTTCCGGAGATAAGCGATAACAGCAATATAGCATCAGCATGTTCGCTAATTTGCTGATGATTCCCTGGGAAAAGAACTACTGGTATAGAAGACCTTTTCTTTATTCCTAAAACCGTACGTTGTAAGTCGCCCGAAGTGATTAAACTACCTCCAACGAAAAAATAATCGACATTGGCTTCGTTACTGTAAGCACAAATTTTATCAAGATGATTCTCTCCCGATTTGTCGGGATCAATAAGTACAGAAAGCAACCGACGGTCATTAAAAGCGGCTTCTTGTATTTTCTGGTAAATCATAGTTGCAAATTAAGAGAAAATATCATCAGTTTCCAACGATATATGAAATCAATAAGTCGTCTAAAGTTAATAGATGATAATCGAAATAAGCTTCTTGATTTAATTTCGAAAAATGCAAGGCCCCCATATTATTTTTGGGTTCATCGACTAAAATATGATCTTTAAAATCAATGCCCCCGCCACCAATTAACTTAAACAATGATTCTTTTACACACCAAACAACAAAGCAGTTTTGGTAATACGGCGTTTGACTGTTTGCTATCCAGTTTTGTTCCTGTTGATTTATAAACTTCGGTGCGATTTTCTCGATTCTTTCAGAAGGGATTTCAATATCAATACCTACTGATTTTTCAGGATGATAAATGACAGTAACAAATTCTTTTGTATTGGAAATGGAGATGTTTCCAACATGATTTTTCAAATAAGGCTTACCAAATTTATCGTAATAAAGCTCAATGTTTACTTTTAAAATTTGCTGTAATAAAATACCGGATGCTAGCTTTTGCTTAATCCTCAATTCTGACTTTAATCCGAGGTTTTGAATTTCTTTTAAAAAAGATTCATTATTTAAAAACAAAAGGAGCTCATCATATGTTTCGGAAATGCTCCAAACAGCTATATGTTCACCTAAAGGCCCAGAATTGTGGTAGATTATTGCCATTTCGTAGTAATTGGCAAAGATAACATTGCAAGAGTCATAATGAATAACTAAATTCGCACAAAATTCTAATAAAATGATAAACACTCAAACAGAAAAATTCGTGAAATATAAAGTGAAAGACATTTCCCTTGCTGAATGGGGAAGAAAAGAAATCAGATTAGCTGAAGCAGAAATGCCAGGTCTAATGTCGTTAAGAGCGGAATTCGGTCCTTCAAAACCATTAAAAGGTGCTCGTGTAGCAGGTTGTTTACACATGACTATTCAAACGGCTGTTTTAATTGAAACGTTAGTTGAATTAGGAGCTGAAGTTACTTGGTCATCTTGTAATATTTTCTCAACGCAAGATCACGCTGCTGCTGCCATTGCTGCTGCAGGTATCTCTGTGTATGCGTGGAAAGGTATGAACGCCGAAGAGTTTGACTGGTGTATTGAGCAAACATTATTCTTCGGGGAAGATCGTCAACCGTTAAATATGATTTTAGATGATGGTGGCGACTTAACAAATATGGTATTCGATAAATACCCTGAGTTAATTTCTAACATCCGTGGATTGTCAGAAGAGACAACAACTGGAGTCTTACGTTTACATGAGCGCGTGAAGAACGGTACATTACCGGTTCCTGCAATCAATATCAACGATTCAGTTACTAAATCTAAATTCGATAATAAATACGGTTGCCGTGAGTCATTAGTTGATGCAATTCGTCGTGCTACAGATTTAATGATGGCTGGTAAAGTAGCTGTTGTTGCTGGTTTCGGTGATGTAGGTAAAGGATCTGCGGATTCACTTCGTGATTCTAAAGTTCGCGTTATCGTGACTGAAATCGATCCAATCTGTGCATTGCAAGCTGCAATGGAAGGATATGAAGTGAAGAAAATGGCTGATGCTGTGAAAGAAGCGGATATCGTTGTAACTGCAACTGGTAACTTTAATATTATCACAGAAGAGCATTTCAAGTCAATGAAGCATAATGCAGTTGTTTGTAACATAGGTCACTTCGATAATGAAATCGATATGGCTTGGTTAAATGCAAATTATGGTCATACATTAGAGAATATCAAACCACAGGTTGATAAGTACACAATCGACGGAAAAGATATCATCGTATTAGCAGAAGGTCGCTTAGTGAACTTAGGTTGTGCTATGGGTCATCCATCATTTGTAATGTCGAATTCATTCACGAATCAAACATTAGCGCAGTTAGAACTTTGGGCAAATCATAAGAATTATGAGAACAAAGTTTATACATTACCTAAGCACTTAGATGAGAAAGTTGCTCGTTTACACTTAGCTAAAATTGGAGTTGAAATCGATACATTATCTCCAAAGCAAGCTGAATACATCGGTGTAACAGTTCAAGGTCCTTATAAAAACGATGCATATCGTTATTAATCGAAAAATTTAATAAAGAAAAAGGGGGTGAATTTATTTTCGTCCCCTTTTTTGATTCTATAAAATTTAAATTTAATTGTAGATGTGCAGCTGATTCGTTGAAATGTTATAAGAACATCTGTATTGTTGTAATGGTCGGCTAGCAGGGCCATTAATAATAGAACCGTCGAAAATAAAAAATTTACTACCGCAAATAGTATCTTTCGCATCGATTCCGTTGGATTGCATAATTACAACAGCCCCTGAAGTATTTGGGTCATAGGTGCAGGCCCTTTCGTAAGCAACAAATTCGGTAGTCGATTTTCTGAAAATAATTAAGCCTTTAGCGCCAGCAGGATAGTAGATCCAATTGTTTACGGCATTGAGATTGGAATAGGAAGGCAGGTTAAGGTCAATGTATTCATTTACAGATACATTTGGGATTAATTCGTCGTTTTTACGACAAGCAAAAAACGCCGATAATAGTATTAAACAGAAGGTTAATTTCTTTAGCATAATAACAAAGATATTATTTGTATTTGCAATTGTGGGTTTCAATGTATTATATTTGACTGACCAAAAATAAAAAGGCAATGAAAAAATTAATTTTATTAGCTGCAATAACATTCATATTAGGTGGTATTGTCAATGCACAAACATCAGAAAATGTTGTAAAGGGAATCCACGGTGGAGTTGTTTTCGGATCAGAAGATTTGAAATTTGAATTTGTTGAAAAAGGAAGTGATGTATTGGTATATCCAGTGTCTCCTGATGGAAAAATGCTAAGTGCTGTTCCTACGCATGCAACAATCAACATTGTTCCTATGGCTGTACAATTGAGACAAGAATTTACAAATGTGGAATTAAAGAATGGTTGTTTTAAAGTGACTCGTGAAGATGCACAATTACCACTTTATATTTTAGGCATTTCGACATCACTTAATGAAAAACGTTATGATGCGAAATATGTAGTTCCGAACGTTCAAGCGAGATAATTTAATCTATAAGAGAAGCCCCGACTATTAATTGTCGGGGCTTTTTTATTCAATGAAATTATGCGATATAACTATCGAATAAAAATAGCTGCAACAATTGCGTTTTTATTTTTCACATCTGCTTTATTTGCGCAATCAGATAAGCAATCAGGCGGCTCTAAAAAAATCCGTAAGGCAGAAAATGTAAAAGAGGAGCAAGCAAAAAAGCAAGAGAAAGCAATAGTCGAAGGGAAAAAGAAACATCGTAAATTGCAATCGAAAGAAGTAAGACGGCGTATGAAAAGAAATGACAGGCGCTATCATCATTCCGATGCAAACGACAGAAGACCGAACTGGCTCAAGCGGTTGTTTCCTAAAAAACGGCCATCAGCTCACTAATAAAAAAAGGAGATTAAGTTTATTAATCTCCTTTTCTATTTAATTCAAATAAATATTATTCTGCGAATGTACGCATATCAACAGGAACAACGCTTGTTACACCAGGCTCTGCCATAGTAATACCATACATGATATCTGTGGCTGCCATCGTCTTCTTGTTATGCGTAATGATGATGAACTGAGATTCTGCACTAAATTTCTTGATGATATTATTAAACTTATCAATATTATTATCATCCAACGGCGCATCAACCTCATCGAAGATACAGAATGGAGCAGGTTTTAATAAATAGATACTAAATAGTAAAGCCGTAGCCGTTAGAGTCTTTTCTCCTCCAGATAATTGATGAATCGATAATGGCTTTTTACCTTTTGGTTGTGCGATAATGTTGATGTCAGATTCAAGCGGATTGCTCATGTCAGATATAACAAGATCGCAATTATCGTCATCTGTAAATAATGAACGGAATACACGAATGAAGTTTGTTCTTACATGTGTAAATGCATCCATGAATACCGTTTGCGCAGTGGTGTCAATTTCGCTGATCGTTAACAACAATGCATCTTTTGCATTTTGCAAATCGGTTTTCTCTTTTACAATAAAATCGTAACGCTCTTTGATTTCTTTGTACTGCTCAAGTGCCATCGGATTAATAGGTCCGAATTCATTCAAGCGCTTTTTCAGTTGCTCTGCTTTCGGACGCATTTCAGGTTCGTTGAACTCAGGATCTGGTTCAATACCTGACAAATCTTCTATTTCAATATTGAACTCAATGCTTAATCTTTCTTTAAGCGAGTTCATTTGAAGTTTGATTCCGTTTAACTCATCATTTACTTGTTGAAGCTTATTGTCGTTTACTTCTTTTGTCTTTCTATAATCTCCTAAATTCTTTTCTTCTGACTCTATTTCTATTTTGGCTGCGTTATAACTCGCTTCTGATTCTTTTACACTGAGCTCAAGTTGATGCTTATCGTCAATTAATTTCTTCAACTCATCACTTGTAGAAGCCATACCATTCGATAGCTGATCAATTTGATCTTTTACGCTCGTTAATTCGTTAGCGTTAGACTCAATATTTTTCTTAAGCGTCGTAATCTGGTTGTTACGATAGCCCATATCCCGCACCGTGTTTTGTATCCGGTTTTGCTGCTGAAGAACTTGAATATTGAAATTGTTTAACTCTTGATTTTTTTCTCCTGATTCTTTTTGAAGTGCAGTTGATTGTTCTTGTTGAACATTTAACTGTTGAATCAGATTATTTAATTTTTCTGTAAGAATTTCTGGAGATAAATCTGGGTTTTCTTTTTCTGCTGCGATGGTGTTTTCAATCGTTGTTAATTCTTCATTTAGCTTTGCGAAGCTAATTTTTGATTGATCAACAGCGCGATTAATAAAGTCGCAATTACTCTGTATGGAATTAACATCACCACTTAATTTCATAAACTCATTTTCTTTACTCGAAACAAGTTGCTGATTTTCTGTGATCTTAATTTTTATTCCTGCGAATTGTTCTTCAGATTTTGCAAGGTCAGCTTTTAAGTCGTCAATCATTTGTTCTTGCGACTTAATTTCTTCTGCTAATTTTTCCAGGTTTTTAAATTTACCTGTACGTTTTCCATCAAATTTCCCAATAGAACCACCTCCAACGGAATATTTCTGACGAAGGAAATTTCCGCTCTTAGATAATACTACCGCACTTTGCTGGTTCGACAAGTCGACATTTTCTAATGTGCTTTGTTCGTTTGCAATATACACATGCGATAGAAGGAAATTAAACAGGTTTCCATATTGTCCATCGTTTTCAATTACATCTAACGCTTTCGTACATCCGTTAATTGATGCAGAGGAGTTATGGCTAAAAGATTTTAAAGTATCGAGAATGAAAAAGTTGGCGCGACCTTTTGAAGAGTCATTCAATAAGTTTAAGGCTGTCCAGGCTTCTTGTTGATTTTGAACTACGAAATAATTTAAAAACGGCTCTAAATAATTTTCGATTGCAATTTTATATTCGTCATTGCAAACGATAATCTCTGATAATAATGGAGCTTTTTTAAATTGCTCATGATTTATTTTTAAATAACGAATAGAGTCGGGGTAACCTTCCATTTGCTCGAGTAGGTTTTTTGTCAATTGGTATTCATTGTTTTTAGAATCAAGTTTTCTTGACTCAATTTGAATTACCTGATTGGCTTCTCTAATGCGATTATCTGTAGCTTTTAATTCTTCATCAAGTTCCAAACGAATTTGCTTCAGCTTTTTTAATTCATCATCAGAAGCAGATTTCTTTGGAAGTAAATCAGCTAATTGGTTTTCGAGTTCAGTTAATCGACCAGCATTCTCATCTTGATTTGCTTGAAGTCGTTTAATTTCATCTGAAATTGATTGATGACGAGTTTGACGAACGGCTTGCTTCGTTTCAAACTCATTAATCATAGATCGTTGCTGATAAATTTTCTGATTTAATTCCTTTATAGAATTGAGCGAACCTTCGTATGC
>JBKCGZ010000200.1:0-3916 GCA_046303115.1 Bacteroidota bacterium
TACTTCCCAATTGGGATTTTCAAGCAACAAAAGGGCTAGGGATTAAATCACTTTTTCTTTGCTTTTACATGCGAATTACTTGTAAATTTGCGGGCAATCAATAAAATCAATCAGAAATGGCTTCATATGATGCAGTGGTAATTGGTGCAGGCCCAGGTGGCTATGTAGCAGCAATTCGTTTAGCTCAATTAGGAAAGAAAACAGCGTTAATTGAAAAATATAATTCCCTTGGTGGAACTTGTTTAAATGTTGGATGTATTCCTTCAAAAGCATTGTTGGATTCATCAGAGCACTATCATCAAGCTGCTCATCAGTTCAAAGAGCATGGTATCGATGTAAAAGGATTGTCGATCAACTTTCCGCAGATGATTCAGCGTAAAGAAGACGTAATCTCGCAAACGGTACAAGGTATTCGTTTTTTAATGAAGAAAAACAAGGTTGATGTGATTCACGGATTTGCTTCATTTGTTGATGCGAAAACAATCAATATTAAAAAAGAAGATGGAAGCATTGAAACCATCACTTCTGAAAATACCATTATCGCAACGGGTTCAAAGCCTTCTAATTTGAAAGGTGTTACCATTGATAAGCAACGTATTATTACCTCTACAGAAGCGTTAAAGCTGAAAGAAATTCCGAAGCATTTATTAATTATTGGTGGCGGTGTAATCGGATTAGAACTAGGTAGTGTTTATGCGCGGCTAGGCGCAAAGGTTAGTGTAGTTGAATACGCTGATTCTATCATTCCTACAATGGATAAATCATTAGGAAAAGAACTACAAAAAGTATTAGCAAAAACAGGAGTTGAATTTTATTTATCGCATGCAGTAAGTGGTGTAGAAGTAAAAGGTAAGAATGTAAAACTAAAAGCTACTGCTAATAAAGACGGTAAAGAACTAGAACTTACAGGAGACTATTGTTTAGTATGTGTTGGTCGTTCGCCATACACAGAGAATTTAGGATTAGAGAATGCAGGCATCGCGAAAGATGAGCGAGGAAGAATCATCGTTGATGAGCATTTACAAACCGCTGCAAAAGGTGTTTATGCAATTGGTGATGTTGTGAAAGGGGCAATGTTAGCGCATAAGGCAGAAGAAGAAGGCACCTTCGTTGCTGAGTTAATTTCAGGACAAAAACCACATATCAATTACCTATTAATTCCGGGGGTTGTTTACACGTGGCCAGAGGTAGCTGCGGTAGGACATACAGAAGAAGAATTAAAAGCACAGGGGAAAGCATATAAGTCGGGCATGTTTCCATTTAAAGCAAGTGGAAGAGCGCGTGCGAGTATGGACTTAGATGGGTTTATCAAAGTTTTAGCAGATAAAGAAACAGACGAGATTTTAGGAGTTCATATGATCGGACCACGTTGTGCTGATTTAATTGCGGAGGCGGTAGTAGCTATGGAATACAGAGCTTCGGCAGAGGATATTGCTCGAATGAGTCATGCACATCCAACATTTACAGAGGCATTTAAAGAAGCCTGTTTAGCGGCAACGGATAACCGGGCAATTCATATCTAAAAAAAGCCAAGGTCTTATTGGAAAATAAGACCTTTTTTATTCAATATTTTTTTATTTTTGAAATACGGAATAACACAGAAAAACAAACCCGTTACAACCTTCACGTTATTATGAGAAAAAATTTACTTGTTACGGCATTGGTAGTACTTCTAGCTAATGTTATGAATGCTCAGACCCCCGCATGGATATGGGCTAAATCAGTAGGTGCACGTTTAGACAACGAGGCAAAAGTTACCGCAGTAAGGGATGCCGCAGGTGGGATTATTGTTTCAGGTCAATTTGACGCGAATGCACCACTTGGAGCAGCCAATATACCCGTTGTAGGAACTATTGATCTTTATGTTACTAAATTCGATCAATCTGCTTCTCCCTTATGGGCAAAAAGCTTTTCGGGTACATCAAATATTATGTTCCCAGGCGGGATAGTAATGGACGGTGCTGGCAATATTTACTTAGCCGGCTCTTTTTCTTTCGGAATGACTATTAATGGCAATAATTATTATTCTGCAGGAGACAAAGACGGATATCTTATTAAGTTAGATCCCAATGGAAATGTTATTTGGGTAAAAGCGTTTGGTTCTTCAACGCCTCAGTCATTCAACGGAATCGCAATTAATGGCAATAATATTTATGTTGTCGGGTCTTATTCGGGAACTTTTAATGTTGGCTCAGTAACCGTTCCTGCGAGTAATGCTGGAAGTACAGATGCTATGGTAATTGCATTTGATACTGCAGGAACAGCATTATGGGCTGCAACTGGTGGTGGCACTGATGATGATGGTTTTTATGGCGTTTCTGCCTCTTCAACAAATGTATATGCTAGTGGAGCAGTAAGAGGGGCTTCAGCAAGTTTCGGTTCAACTAATTTAACAGGTAGTGGTTCCGCGGATGATATCTTAGTTACTCGTCTTACAACATCAGGAAGTTTTGATCTTGCAAAAAGATTTGGATCAACATCTACAGACCAAGCAACTTGTATTGGATATGATAATTACGGAAATATTTACATTTCGGGAAGCTTTTTAGGAACGGTTAATTTTGGAGGAACAACAAGTATAACTTCTAATGGAGGAAGTACTTACAGCGATGGGTTTGTTGCGAAATTAAACTCTGCAGGTTGGGGGCTTTGGGCTTGCAAACAAGGAGGCAATTCGGATGATATAACAACATCAATGGAAGTAGTTAATAATGGTTATATCTATTTATGTGGATATTATAATAATTCAACAGTTACATTAACCACAACCAGTGGTACTCCTGTAAACCTCACAAACACAGGTGGTGCTGATGGTTATATAGCAAAATACAATCCTAATGGAAAAATATTATGGGGAGTAAAAGCTGCTAATACAAGTGATGATCGTCCAAAAGCAATCGTAAGTGATAATAATGGTTATTGTTATGTGATGGGAAATTTCTTCGGATCAATGACATTAGGTACACTGAATCCAGTAATCTCTTTACCAACTAATGTGGGAACTTACATTGGTCGTTTAAATGGATTCACAACAGGATTCCAAGAGGTGAAAGCGCCAATTAACTTTTTACTTTATCCTAACCCAACAACAGGTCAGGTAAATATTGAATTGCCAGAAGGAAATTACATGAATGAAATTGAAGTTTATTCAATCACTGGTCAACGTGTTCATCATGTTGAAATGGATATGCCACTTAAAAGTACTTCCATTGATCTTGGAGGATTAACAGCTGGTATTTATCAAGTGAAAGTTTTAACTCCTGATGGTTATACTAATCAGTCGATACAAATTAAATAATCGAATAAATCGATAATAAAAAACCCTGTAGTGAACTACAGGGTTTTTTTATTACTTATTGTTTCTGATTTTAAACCTACACAAGCCTTCTTCTAAGAACTTCGTGTATTCCTCAACGTTAGGAGTATAACTTCTTGGCTCTGCCAACATTTTCCCTTCGTTATCTAATAAAACATAGTAAGGCTGAACATTCTTATTTAAAACAGCTGCTTCCATATCACTCCATTTATTTCCAGTAGTTCTGATTTTCTTACCGCTGAACTTACTTACGTATTGTTCGTTGGCAGGTAATTCAGTTTTGTCGTCTACATAAAGGGAAATGACCACATAATCATCCGATAAATGTTTAAGCACTTTTGGTTGTGACCATACATTGTCTTCCATCTTACGGCAGTTAACGCAGCTCCATCCTGTAAAGTCAATCATAACTGGTTTGCCTATCGATTTTGCATATGCCATTCCAGCTTCGTAGTCGTGGTAACAATTTAGGTTATGCGGACATGATTCTCCTCCTTGGCCATGTTCTGAAGCTGTGCCACCTTGATTCCATTCCTTATAGAATTCAGGAGGTGGGAATCCACTGATAAGGCGTAAAGGTGCTCCCCATAATCCTGGAAT
>JBKCGZ010000201.1:0-39809 GCA_046303115.1 Bacteroidota bacterium
ACAATCTTATTAAGCATGTTGATTTTAATGAATATGAAATTCAATTTAATAAAATTCAAGCGTATTTAAAAAGAGGAGATATTTACGAAGTCAACTATTGCATCCCATTTTTAATCAATACAAATAAACCTGATTTAATCAATATATATTTAAATCAAAAATCAAAATCGCCTGCTCCATTTGCAGCATTCCTAAAATGTAACAACGATTATCTGCTTTGTGCAAGTCCTGAGCGGTTTATAAAAAAAACCGGACAACAAATCACGTGTTTCCCAATGAAAGGAACAATGAAAAAAACAGATGATGCCAAGCAAAATGAGTTATTAAAATCTCAACTGCAATTGAGTGAAAAAGAAAGAGCAGAGAATGTGATGATTGTTGATTTAACCCGCAACGATTTGAGTAAAATTGCTCAAGGAGGCAGTGTTAATGTCGAGGAATTGTTTGGGGTGTATGAATTTCCACAGGTATTTCAAATGATATCAACCGTTGAGGCTCAATTAAAAGAAGGCACCCCGTTTTCAACGATTCTAAAAGCACTTTTCCCTATGGGCTCAATGACAGGTGCTCCAAAAATAAATGCAATCAAAATTATTGATGAAGTTGAATGCTTTTCGAGAGAACTTTTTAGCGGCTCAGTTGGCTATATAGATCCTTACGGCGACTTTGATTTTAATGTAGTTATAAGGAGTATTTTGTACAACTCTGAGAAAGAAGAAGCGCTTGTTGCTGCAGGAGGAGCTATTACTGTTCACAGCAATGTAATAGACGAATACAATGAATGCCTCTTAAAAGCAAATGCTAATCTGCAGTTATTGGGAATTGATTATTCTGAAATAAATTTGCATCAATCATGAGTCAAACATTAACTATAGAGCAACTCGTTCATAACGACATGCGGCAATTTCAGTCCTCAAGATTATTGCTAGCTGTTTCTGGTGGTGTAGACTCTATGGTTTTATTATACTTACTAAAAAAATCAAAAATTGATTTTGAAGTAGCACATTGCAATTTTAATCTGAGAGGCGAAGAAAGCGAAAAAGATTATTTGTTCGTTAAAAAAACTTGTTTGCAATATAATATAGTATTCAATGGAAAAAAATACGACACTTCCCTGTATGCTAAAGAAAAAGGTGTCTCCATTCAAATGGCCGCTCGTGAGTTAAGATACAATTGGTTTTATGAAATCATGCAAACCAAAAAGTTATTATACCTAGTAGTTGCACATCATAAAAATGATCAGTCAGAAACAGTACTATTAAATATTCTACGAGGGAGGGGAAGTTTTTCATGGGAAGGCATGTCGTTTTTAAAAAAAAACATCATCAGACCTATATTAAACTATTCAAAACAAGAGCTTATTAATTATGCTAAGGAAAATAAAATTGAATGGCGAGAAGATAGCAGCAATGAAAAATCAGATTACCAGCGAAACTTTATTCGAAACATTATTATTCCTGAATTAGAAAAACAATTTCCAGCTGCGGAAAATAATTTAGTGCAATTAGCAGACATTACTCGTTATAATAACAGCATACTTAGAGAGTTTATTAAGCAAAAAAAATCACAACTTTGTAGTAACGAAAATGGGATTTTAAAAATCGATAGTAATTTATTGATTAAAGAGAATAATCCATCAGTTTTATTGTTTCACTTAATAAATTCCTATGGATTCAATTTTGAAAACTGTGTTCAGATGCTAGATACAAAACACGCATCAGGAAAAAAATTCTACAGTGAAAATTATATTGCGCTAATTGATAGAAACAGCATCCTGATTAAGAAAAGTGAAATTATCAATACTGCTTCTTTTCATATTAATACCATCAGCAAGCCAGTAATATTTAATCAACTTGAATTTAACTTTCGCGAAATTTCTAATAAGCATATTGAATTAAAGACTCCATTAAAATCTACTGCGTTAATTGATCAATATAAAATTCAATTTCCTCTTGAACTGAGAACCTACCGTGAGGGCGATTATTTTTATCCGCTAGGAATGAAAGGGAAAAAGTTGCTAAGTGATTTTTTTATTGACGAGAAGATCAACGATTTTGACAAAAAGCAGATTCCTCTATTATGCTGCAACCAACAAATAATCTGGGTTGCTGGATACAGAATTGACGATCGTTATAAAGTGACTGATGCAACTCAAAAAATTTTAAGAGTAGACATCACTAAAGCACTTGCTTGAATCAAGCTTAGAATTAACAGCTTTTTAATAGACTCATCCTTTCGTTGAAAGCTATTTAATCCTTATTTTTGCCCCTCAAACAAATTAATATGCAAAGAGGACCAATTTCACAATTCATGGAGAAGCATTATTTACATTTCAATGCTGCTGCCATGGTAGATGCTGCCAAAGGATACGAGACTCATTTATTAGAGGGCGGTAAAATGATGATTACACTTGCGGGTGCAATGAGTACAGCTGAGTTAGGAATATCATTAGCGGATATGATTAGAGCTGGTAAAGTAGATATCATCTCATGTACAGGAGCGAACCTTGAAGAAGACATTATGAATCTGGTTGCTCACTCTCATTACAAGCGCGTTCCTCACTATCGTGATTTAAGTCCGCAAGATGAATGGGAATTATTAGAAGGTGGTTATAATCGTGTAACAGATACTTGTATTCCTGAAGAGGAAGCATTCCGTCGTATTCAAAAACATATTTTCAAGCAATGGAAAGATGCACAAGATGCTGGTGAGCGATTTTTTCCTCATGAATACATGTACAAGATGTTACTTAGTAAAGAGATGGAGCAATACTATGAGATTGATCCAAAAAATAGTTGGATGTTAGCTGCTGCAGAGCAAAACTTACCGATTATTGTTCCAGGTTGGGAAGATAGTACAATGGGAAATATTTTTGCTTCTTACTGCATCAAAGGAATTTTAAATCCTTCAACGATGAAAAGTGGTATCGAATACATGACATGGTTAGCTGACTGGTATATTAAAAATTCAGAAGGTAAAGGCGTAGGATTTTTTCAGATTGGTGGCGGTATAGCTGGCGACTTCCCTATTTGCGTAGTACCAATGTTATATCAGGATATGGAAATGGAGAATATTCCTTTTTGGAGCTATTTCTGTCAGATTAGTGATTCAACAACAAGTTATGGCTCGTATTCAGGAGCTGTGCCGAATGAGAAAATCACTTGGGGGAAATTAGACATCCATACTCCTAAATTTATTGTGGAGTCTGATGCTTCAATTGTAGCTCCATTAATTTTTGCGTGGATATTAAAACAATAATTTTTGCGTTAAAATATTTTCATGTCTGATTCATTAATTATCATCCCAACCTACAACGAAAAGGAAAACATCGGAAAGATGTTGGATGCGCTTATGGCATTAACTTTTTCGTTTGATGTTTTAATTATTGATGATAATTCTAAAGATGGAACTGCGGGCATAGTAAAAGATTATATTAAACAGTTCCCCAATAGAATTTACATAGAAGAAAGAAGTGGAAAATTAGGTTTGGGAACTGCTTATATACATGGATTTAAATGGGCACTTAAAAGAGAATATCAATTTATCTTTGAAATGGATGCCGACTTTTCTCATAATCCAAATGATTTGATCAGACTGCGCGATGCTTGCTCAAATGGCAACGCGGACTTAAGTATCGGGTCTCGATATATAACAGGTGTTAATGTTGTGAACTGGCCTATGGGTCGTGTTATGATGTCTTATTTTGCATCGATGTATGTGCGTATTGTAACGGGCATGACTATCCGTGATACCACTGCAGGATTTAAGTGCTATTCAAGAAAGGTTTTAGAAGCTTTAAATTTTGATAAAATTAAATTCACAGGATATGCATTTCAAATAGAAATGAAATTTGCAACTTGGAAATTAGGATTTAAGATTGTTGAAGTGCCTATCATTTTTACCGACAGAAGTGAAGGTCAATCAAAAATGAGTGGAGGTATTTTTAAAGAAGCCATTTTTGGAGTACTCTCGATTAAAATCAAGTCGTGGTTTAGATCTTACAACAAAAAGTAATCAAGCTATTATTC
Source organism: Bacteroidota bacterium (assembly GCA_046303115.1). Lineage (GTDB taxonomy): Bacteria > Bacteroidota > Bacteroidia > AKYH767-A > OLB10 > CAINEC01. Next base: position 4,029 of record JBKCGZ010000201.1, read on the forward strand.
GCTCTTTTCGTAGCATTGCAAATCCAGCTAATCCCATAATTAATGATGAAGTCAATACAGCACATTTGAGGGTTGTTTGAATTTCGTGATTAGGAAATGCCAGCATGAGGATAAAAATCGACATTGTAAATCCTATACCTCCGAGCATTCCTGCTCCTGCAATATGTGTAAAATCACATCCTTCCGGAAGCTTTCCAACATTGGTTTTAACTACGAGTTTAGTTGCGTAAAAAATGCCTATTGGCTTACCTACCATCAATCCCAAACAAACACCAATTGTAGCCAAATTAAACCATTCACTAAAGGAATTAAATTCAATGTGCATGGCAGTGTTAGCCATTGCAAATAATGGAAGAATAAAATAATCGACTGGAATATTTAATGTATTTTGAAGTCGCTCCAACGGCGACCCTGTACCGCTAATGTCCTTTAATGGAATAAAAAATGCTGTTAAAACACCTGCAATAGTTGCATGCACCCCAGAACATAAAATTAAATACCATACAATTAGTCCGGGTAATATGTAAAAAACCGGCTTTTTTATTTTCAAAAAATTCATTGTAAGCATTAGAATAAAAACAACTGCTGCATACAATAAGAAATTCAAGAATAAATGCTGACTATAAAAAATAGCGATAACAATGACAGCTCCAAGATCATCGATTATCGCCAATGACATTAAGAATAGTTTTAACCCTGGAGGAATATGCTTACCAGCTAAACTAATAACGGCAACAGCAAATGCGATATCCGTTGCCATGGGAATCCCCCACCCTTTTTCTAATTCCGTATTAAAATTTAATGCGTAGTATAAAATAGCGGGAATAATCATTCCGCCTATGGCTGCAACAATTGGAGTAATAGATTTTTTATATGACGAAAGCTCACCAATGATAAGTTCTCGCTTGATTTCCAATCCGACATTCAGAAAGAAAATAGCCATCAAGAAATCATTTATGATAAAAATAAAATCTTCTTTATGTCCGGCAAAAATAAATCGTTCCAGGTTCCAAAAACGAATATAACTTTCAGAATAAGAAGAATTAGAAAAGAACAATGAAACAGCAGTAACAACTAAAAGTAATACACCCGTAGAACGAAAATAGGAACTCCATTTTAAGAATGTATTTTTTAATGTTGCCATGTTAATTAAACGTATTTATCTCCTCGCTTTAACTTCACATCATTTACAAACTGTCGGATTTGCTGCTCATCTGATTTTTTACAAACTAATAAGATAGAGTCAGACTCTACAACAATATAATCATCGAGACCTTGCAGTACAACAAGTTTATCTTTAGGCACATTGACAATACAGTTTTTTGTGTCGTATGTCATAACATGCTTTCCTACAATAGCATTCTGATTTTCATCGTGCTTTACATGTTCGTATAGAGAACCGTAAGTTCCTAAATCACTCCAACCAAATTCAGCACTCATCACATGTACGTTTGTTGCTTTTTCCATCACGGCAAAGTCGATGGAAATATTTGCACATTGCTGAAAGGCCTGATGAATAAACGCAGCTTCATTATCGGTATCATAAGTATTTTCTTCTGCATCAAAAATTGCATACATATCTGGCAGATGCATTTCAAATGCTTTAAGAATTGATTTAGCATTCCAAAGAAAGATACCTGCATTCCATAAAAACTCTCCTGACTGCAAAAAGAATTTTGCCATTTCAAGGTTTGGTTTTTCGGTAAAAGTTTTCACTTTAGAAATTTTATTTTCTGCATTAGACTTATCATCGATAAACTGAATATAACCATAGCCTGTATCCGGGCGACTCGGTTGAATTCCTAGCGTTAACAGAACGTCTTTATCACTTGTAAATGATAATCCTTCTTGAATAGCACGGATAAAAGCTTCTTCCTTTAAAATTACATGGTCACTTGGTGCAACAACAATATTTGCATCTGGATTTCGCAGTGCAATTTTTTTTGCAGCATACAAAATACAAGGTGCAGTATTTTTACGAAAAGGCTCTGCTAAAATCTGATCGGCATTAATATCTGGTAATTGTGATTGCACCAATGAAGAATAATCTGCATTGGTAACAATAATTATATTTTCCTTCGGACAAATGCTTAAAAAACGTTCATAGGTTTGTTGAAGCAATGATTTACCGGTACCAAGAATATCGAGGAATTGTTTGGGGTGAGCATTGCGACTCATAGGCCAGAATCTACTGCCTACCCCGCCTGCCATAATAACGCAATAATTATTTTTCATAGTAAAATTTCAACTCGCGCATTACGCTGCTGTTTAAAATTATTTAATTTATTATTTCAGCGAGGAGAGCGCATTTTTCAATGCTGTCATCATCACAGGAATATTTTCTGTTTTACAAGTTCCTACTGACAATCGATACCATGTTGAATCCTTGGCTGCACCAAATGCTGAGAATGGAACAACAGCCATCTTGGCTTCATTCAAAATAAATTCGGTAATATCTTCAGATGTTGAAAGCACTTTACCTGATGATGTTGTTTTACCTTTAATGTCGAATTGAACTGTTAAATAAATTGCAGCCATTGGAGCAATACAATTTACTCCTAATGAACTCATCGATTGAAATCCTTGATAAAACGCTTCTAGTCTTTCAAACACATCCTTCTTAAATGAATCGATATACTTATCAAATTCTTGATGGTTTGCCATGAAACGAGCTGATGCAATTTGTTCTGCTTTCGGCGACCATGCTCCAATATGAGAAAGGATTGACTTCATTTTGTCGATGATAGTGGCAGGTCCGAATGCCCAACCTACACGAATACCAGTTGCTGCAATCGACTTTGATAAACCATCAACAAAAATCGTATACGGTCTTAATTCAGGATAGAGCGATACAGGATCGTAATGTTTATTATCGCCGAATGTTAATGCAGAATAAATCTGATCGTACATAATGTACAATGGCTTCTCATCAGCATTACGAGTATTATTTTCTTCAATTACTAATTCGCATATAGCACGCAATTGCTCTTCCGACATTACAGTACCAGTAGGATTTTGTGGAGAGCAAAGTGCCAATAAACGAGCATCTTTCAAATGAGGTCGAAGATTATCAGCAGTAGGCATAAAATTGTTTTCTGGAAACACTTCTACTGCAACGCCATTAGCTTGCATCAAATGACAATAGTGATTATTATTCCAGCTTGGTACAGGATACACTACCTTATCACCTGGATCGATGATGGTAGAATAAATTCCGTAGATAACGGGACGAGCTCCGCCAGCAATTAAAACTTCATCTGCAGAATAATCGAGGTTCTGAAAACGTTTGATAAATGATGACACTTCTTTACGCAGATCGGGCATACCATTAGCCACAGGATAGTTGGTATGGCCTTCCATATACGCTTTAATGATTTCATCGCGAAGTAATGCCGGGATTGGAAAAACGGAAGGATCAAAATCACCGATGGTAAGGTTGGCAATTGGTTCACCCTTTTTTATTAACTCATTTACTTCGTTTGCGAGCTTTATAATTTCAGAGCCAATTAAATGCTCTGCCATATTGGATACTTTCAGCTTTTGCTGTTTTAATTCTACTGACATATTCAACTAAGATAGAGTACAAACCTACGTAAATTTAAAATTAGGCGGATGAAAAACATAAAATATTGTATTTGCGTTAATAGTGCAATAAAAGTAGGAACATTTAGCTAAAAACAAGTCCTAATTTTCAACTTGTTAATTAAAAATACGAGTGAAGTCGATTAAAAAATTGCATAATTATATATCTTAGCACCTATGTTTTCCAAAAAAATATTTTTAGTAATTATTTGCCTTTTTGTGGGTATAAATCTTTTTGCTTCACATAGCACCAAAAAAGATAAAAAACCTGCGCCCACTTTATCAGTAGAGCAATTAAATCAACTTTATGATCGTGGTGTTAAATATTGGGAGACTGGTAACGGACGATTTTCTTATTACACATTAGATAGCTTAAGAAAAATCGAAATTACATCTGAAAATGCTGCAATTAAAAGCAAGGGTATGATTTATCTTGCGAAGTGTTTTTACTCGCAAAAAAATTATCGATATGCCATCAACTATTTGAATCTTGCTTTAATTTTTGGAAAAGATATTCTCAGCACTGATGAACGTTTAAGTGTTTATGACATGATGATTACTTGTCACCATGAAACACGAAATAATTCACAAGAGAACTATTTTACGCAATTAAAAAAATCGATTACCGATAGCATTCAAAATGCGAAGATGCAGTTTCAGGTTGACTCCTTAAAGAAAGCTTTGGAAGCTCAAAAAAATACTCCTGTAGCAACGCCCGAAAATGAAAATCCCACTGATACGCAATCGACAGCTACCACTTCAACTTCCAATAGCAATACGAATTACATATTGATCATATCCATAGCTGTTGCAGCTATAGGAATCTTGCTTTTTCTTTTATTTAGAAAAGGGGAAGGCAATACTGGGAAAACAAATCCTGTTGACATTCCTAAAATTGATCCGTCTGCAAACAAAGGCAGTAATGCATTAGTTGAAAAAATCGCTAAGGTAGAACTGGTATTTATTCGTGCAGAGGTATTAGGTGAATATGGAAATAAAAAGACGGTTGTAAAAATTATCAATGATTACAATACACAATTACCGTTAATCATTAAAAATTTAGATGACGCTATAACAACGAATGATAACGAGCCAATTATCAATGCGCTTTCTTATTTAAAACCTTATTTAACCGCTTTCGGTATGTCGGCAACGTTAGCTATGCTTAACGAAGTAGAATCGGAAGCACCAACTGAAAAAACTACAAAGCTTTTATCGCGCGTTTTTCAAATCAGGAATCATATCCGTAGGGCGCATGATGAAACGAAGGCTTTGATTGAGGTGTTGGGGTAGTTTGTTTCGATTCCGAGGCTTCGGGACGTTCAGCAAACTAATTTAATGCAGCGAGGATTTTATTTTCAACCGCTTCGCTGTTCCAGTTTTGTTCAATGTTTTCCATAGCCATTACCGATTGCATAATCGCCTCTTGCTTATTACCAATTCGTAATGCTTCACTATAGCGGATATGCGGACTATAAGTAACCATACTATAAAGTGGAATCCATTTATCAGGATGTTTTTCATTAAACCAAGCCTCGATTTTCTTCTGCAATAAGAAAGAAGGATTACCTACTCTATCACGCATTTCAATGAAGTTAGCTAAAGCTAATTCAGCAATTGCATCTGCATCTGGCTTTCTTAAGTTTTGGAATTCTTCAAAAATCTTATCCCAATCTTCACCATGCTTTTCCATTAATTCATTCAATACCACACAATCCTCAAATCCGCAATTCATTCCTTGTCCGTAGAAAGGAACGATAGCATGTGCTGCATCACCAAGCATTAGGACTTTATCCTGAAAGCGCCAAGGAAAACAACGAACAGTTACTAATGATGATGACGGGTTATTAAAAAAGTCTTGCTTAAGTGTTGGAACAAGTGGAATTAAATCAGCAAAATTATCTTCGAAAAACTTTATCATTTTTTCTTCGGTGTCAATTGCTTTAAACGATTCTTTTCCATTCATCGGATAAAACAAAGTACAGGTAAAACTCTTATCCATGTTCGGTAGAGCAATAATCATAAATGAGTTTCTTGGCCATATATGCAATGCACCAGGGTCTAAAGCAAACTCACCATCAGCAGCTGGAGGAATAGTTAACTCTTTATACCCATGTTCCAAATACGTTTGAGAATAATTAAACATATCAGTACTTAACTGAAATTGTAAACGACCTGCGGAATAAGCACCATCAGTAGAAAATATACGATCAGGATGCACTTCAACAATTTCGCTAGTCTCTGTATTTTCAAACTTTGCTGAACATGATTTTAAATCGACATCCAAGCAACGATGATTATAAATAATCTTTACTCCATGCTCTTCGGCAAGGTCCATCAACACGCAATTTAATCCACCACGCGAAACAGAATTGATTACTTGTCCTTCTTTACCATAAGCCTGGTAGGTCAATTCGCCTTTCACACTATGCATCATACGGCCAGCCATCGGGATAGCTACCTTTTTAATTTCGTCTACAATACCTACTCCTGCTAACCCCCTCCAGCCTCTATCACTCAAGGCAAGATTAATTGATCGTCCAGCGCTGATTCTGTTTTTTCTTAAATCAGGGCGACGTTCATAAACGGTAACATTATATCCTCTTTTTGCTAAATAGATGCTTAGCAATGATCCAACAAGACCTGAACCGATAACAGTAAAATTCTTCATAATACAAATATGATTTCAAGTGCCAAATTAAACAAAACAAGCGTAATTATTTATTTAAATTTACAGGATATGACAAAGATCAAAATGAGAAAAATTTATCTCTCTTATGATCATACCTTTTTCTCTAACAAAATAACATTATTATTGTCATGCTATTGCGTTAAAGTTGTAATTCAGAGGTCAAATTGCATTACTCGATCTATTAATAACAAATAGACATTAAATCAAGATTTATACAATTTTATAACGGCGAAATCGCCTCTTTTAAAAATTGTCCAAAGCGATACACATCATTAAAACTATTGTATAACGGTACCGGAGCTACGCGAATCACACCACTTCCTCTGCCCTCTTGATCGGGCTCACGCCAATCGGCAATTACACCCTTACTAGTTAATGAATCGAATATTTTCTTTCCATCGGTTTCAAGCTGCAATGAAAGTTGACAACCTTGTTGTTGTTCAGCGAATGGTGTGATTATTTTTACCAAATCACTTTTACCCAAACTTGTAAGTACATCTTCAATTACAAATTTCAAATACGATGTAAGTGCATTACTTTTTTTCACCAATCGATCCATTCCTGCTTCATCAAACAATTCGAAGGAAGCACGTAAAGCAGCCATTTCAAGAATAGGTGCATTGCTCAATTGCCAACTATCCGCAGTTAGAACAGGCGTAAACTGATGTGGCATTTTAAATCGAGTGGCAGGGTCATTTCCCCACCAGCCAGCGAAACGAGGCAGATGCGGATTTTTAACATGTTTTTCATTAACATAAATTCCTCCAACAGTACCTGGTCCGCCATTTAAATATTTATAAGAGCACCAGGCGGCAAAGTCTACATTCCATTGATGTAATTCTAACTTTAAATTTCCGGCAGCATGTGCTAAATCAAAGCCAGCATACGCTCCAACTTCGTGTGCTGCTTCTGTAATTTTTTTAAAGTCGAGTACTTGTCCGGTGAAATAATGCACACCACCAAACATTACTAACGCTAACTCATCACCGCAATCTTCAATAGCTTGTAAAATATCTACTTCAGTAATCAGATCACTTCCTTCAGATGGTTCTAACTCTACAATTGCATCATCAGGATCAAATCCATGAAAGCGGGCTTGTGATTGTAATGCATAGCGATCAGATGGAAAAGCTCCAGCTTCACAAATAATTTTATAACGATCTTTTGAAGGACGATAAAAAGAAACCAATAACAAATGTAAATTCACCGTCAGGTGATTCATTACTGCTACTTCAATTGGCTTAGCACCAACTATGCGAGCTGCTGCATCGCGTACTAATTCATGATAGGCAAACCAACCTGTATCCTTTTTAAAATGGCCTTCTACACCAAGCTGAGCCCAATCTGTTAATTCTTGATTGACGTATACGCTTGTGTTTTTAGGTTGTAGTCCTAGTGAGTTACCACAAAAGTAAACGGTATCACTACCATCATGCTGTGGAATATTAAAACGGTCACGTATATACGCTAAATCATCTTCAAGATCTGATTTATCAGCAAATGACTTGGAGTTTTCAAACGTAAGCATTGGTGTAGTTGGTTTTGAAATTGATTTAATAAAAGAAGGCACTCTAAAGAGTGCCTTCTCAAACTATATTAAGTTATTAATGATCGTGTGGTGTATTGCTCTCAGGAGTTTCAGAGAAAGGAACCGTTTGAGGAATGAAATCATCTGGTGCACCTGGCTTACCATAATCATATGGCCAACGGTGAACTTCAGGAATTGCTCCTGGCCAGTTACCATGTAAGTGCTCAATAGGCGCTGTCCATTCCAATGTATTCGATTTCCAAGGATTTTGAACTGACTTCTTACCGTATTTAATACTGTAATAGAAATTAAATAAGAAGATAAGCTGTGCTAACCCACCAATAATGGCAAATACAGTCACAATATGATTAATATTAATTAACGTATCGAAAGCTTCATAAGAAGTAAACGCATAATAACGACGTGGCAATCCGGCTAAACCTAAGAAGTGCATTGGGAAGAATGTTCCATATAATCCGATTAATGTCAACCAAAAGTGAATGTAACCTAATGGCTTATTCATCATTCGACCGTACATACGAGGAAACCAATGATAAACACCTGCGAACATACCAAAGATTGCGGAAGAACCCATTACAATATGAAAGTGAGCTACTACGAAATAAGTATCATGTATATTGATATCTAGTGCAGAGTCGCCAAGGATAATCCCTGTTAAACCACCAGTGATGAATGTTGAAACCAAACCAATACCGAACAACATTTGAGGAGTAAATTGAATATTCCCTCTCCATAGTGTTGTGATATAGTTAAACACTTTTACTGCAGATGGAATCGCAACTAATAATGTAGTGAATACGAATACTGATCCTAAGAAAGGATTCATACCTGTAACAAACATGTGGTGTCCCCATACGATGAATGACAGGAATGCGATAACCAACATTGAACCGATCATAGCTTTGTAACCAAAGATTGGTTTACGTGCATTTACTGAAATAACTTCAGACGCCAATCCTAATGCAGGCAATAATACGATGTATACTTCAGGATGACCTAAAAACCAGAATAAATGCTGATATAAGATTGGTGACCCACCGGCATGATCGAGTGGAGCTCCATCGATGAAGATATCACTTAAGTAAAAACTTGTTCCGAAACTTCTATCGAATACTAATAGTAATGCTGCTGCTAATAAAACCGGAAATGACAATACTCCAAGGATTGCTGTAATGAAGAACGCCCAAATTGTTAGTGGAAGACGCGTCATAGACATACCCTTAGTTCTTAAGTTAAGGATAGTAGATATATAGTTAATACCACCTAATAAAGATGATGCAATGAAGAATACCATTGAAACTAACCATAAGGTCATCCCCAAACCTGAACCAGGTATTGCCTGAGGCAATGCACTTAATGGAGGATAAACTGTCCAACCACCAGATGCAGGACCTGACTCAACTCCTAAAGAAACAAGCATTACAACGCTTGACAATGCGAAGAACCAGAATGAAAGGGCATTTAAAAATCCAGAGGCCATATCACGTGCTCCTACCTGCAATGGAATGAGTAAGTTCGAGAAAGTACCACTTAAACCACCTGTTAATACAAAGAATACCATGATGGTTCCGTGAATAGTAACTAGTGCCAGATAGAAACCTGGATCTAATTTACCATCCTTTCCCCACTTACCGATCATATCTTGCAAGAAAGGAATTTTTGCATCTGGCCAAGCCAATTGCATACGGAATATAAGCGACATAAACATCGCAAGAAATGCCATAAAGATCGCGGTGTTTAAGAACTGCTTAGCAATCATTTTATGGTCGGTCGTGAAGATATACTTCGACCAGAAATTATCGTCGTGATCGTGATCATGATCGTGGTGACCGTGAGCGTGACCATGTGCATCTGCGTGTGCACTGTGAGCAATGTGTTTATTTGGATTCACTTCCATGAGAAAGTTATTTTTTCGTTTACTGTTTAAACAAATTTATTATTGACTAGTTTGTTCCTGTTGTCATTGTTGCAGCTGATTCTGCTGTTGCTGTTGAAGCTCCATCTGTTGATTCGCTTATTACAGGGAATACCAACGGTTGTGCTTTTAACCAATCTTGGTATTCGGTCATTTCAACAACTCTAACCGGCATTTTCATATTGTAGTGGGCTACACCGCACACCTTATTACAAAGCATCACATATTCAAACTTTGGATTCTTTGTTTCTTTTTGCATTTCTGCAGTTGTCATTGTTGGCTTGAATGAAAAACGAGTTGTCATACCTGGTACTGCATTCATTTGAACACGGAAATGAGGTAAATAAACGGAGTGAATTACATCACGTGAATTGATGACTAATTCAATCTCTGCTCCTTTAGGCATTACCAATTCCTTTGTTATGATATCGTCAGCTGCGTACTTATCCAATGAATCGACTCCTAACGGATTCACATCTGAAATAAGACGAAAGTTTGTTCTTGCCAAGTTTTTATCTACGCCAGCATAACGCGCTGTGAAGTCAAATTGCTTCGCATAAATCTGAATTTTCAAACCTTCCATTTTATCAGACTTATTCGTAATATCATTCCACTCTTGTAAACCTGTTACAATTAATGATGCCAACACGATGGTTGGAATTACCGTCCAGATTGCCTCCAATTTATTGTTGTCATGAAAATAGAATGATCTTCTATTTTTATTGAACTTGTATTTGAATGCAAAGAAGAATAATAAGATTTGAGTGATTAGGAAAGTGATGAATAAAACAATCCAATTGATGTTCATTAGTTCATCAATAGCAACTCCGTGCTCTGATGCCGATACTGGCAACATTAACGGGGCATATGCATTGATAAGGTAAAACATGGTAATTAAACCTACAATTAAGAAGGTAAGCATACCGATACTGTTCCAGCGGTTTGCACTTTCCTGTTCTGCTTCTTCGTTCTCTCCCGAAAGTTTAGAAGCAATAGCCGCTACATTGGCTAAACGCACTAGAACCAAGGTTCCAAAAACGACTGCTAAGATGAGCAAGATGTTCATATCGAGTGTTAGTTGAGGGATATTGAATTAATAATTTTATTTCTAAGTATTATATTGCGTGATGTAAACTCTCTTCAAGCATAGGATGGTTTTTAGCAACCAATGGAGCTTTACTTAAATGATGTTGAACAAGGTACATGAATAACCCGACAAATCCGAGTGTAGTTCCAATTTCCATTAGTCCAACAGAACCTAACGACAATGCATGTCCGTGATGAGCACCCGCTTCAGCAGCATGGTGACCTGCGGTTAGCATTGATCCAGGGATTACCATTACAAATGTATCGATCCAATGTCCGATAAAGATAACGATAGACATATACATCAGTAAGTATAATTTTCTTTTTGCGTCTCTTGTCATTAAGATAACAAAAGGTGCGATGAAGTTGATAAAGAAAGATCCTAACCACCATCCACGATAGTGATCTTGACGTAACATAAAGTAAGTTACTTCTTCTGGAATATTTGAATACCAGATTAACATAAACTGACAGAACCATAAGTACGTCCAGAAAATACTGAAGGCAAACATAAACTTACCAATATCATGTAAATGGTGTTCTGTTACTTCTTTTAAATATCCTTTTGATTTTAAGTATGTAATTGTAAATACTAATGCAGCAATTGAAGTAACGAACATTCCTGCGAACGTATACCATGCGAACAAGGTGCTATACCAGTGTGTATCGATACTCATGATAAAATCCCATGACATAGTAGATTCAGTTGCAGCAAATAATACTAAGAATTTAGCTGCTGCTGATCTATTCTTTTGCCAGTATCCTTTACCATCACCTTCATCGCTTAACAAAGAATTTTTTCTGAATAATTTTGTGAAGTATATCCAAATTGCAAAATAAGCTACAACACGAATCCAGAAAAATGCTGGATTTAAAAATCCGTTTTTACCTGCGATAATAGCATCGTAGTTTTCTGATCCGGGAGTAGAAATTCCAGGAGCCATCCAATGATATAGAGACTGGCCACCTAATAAAATAATTACAATCATAATACCTCCAGCTACTGGAAGTGCCTGGCCCATGGCTTCTATTGGACGTTTGATTACTGCACTCCATCCTACTTCAGCTACATATTGAACAGCTAAAAAGAAAGTTGCGCAAAGCGCCATGCCCATGAACATAAAATTGTTCATTAGAAGATTAGACCATGTTTGTGTATGGTGAGTTGCAAATTGAGCAATGATTGCTATTAATCCAATAATAATCATTACACCTGCAATCATTCTGTTTTTGCGGGTAAACTCGTATGGTTTTGTACTTGTTACCTCAATATGTTGATGGTGTCCCATAATTAGTCGTTGATCGGTATTGAAATATGATTAAGGTTTAACCTTTGTTGAATCAGTAGTTGTAGTAGCTGTTGAACCAACAGGCTTGTTATCGTTTTGCAGTTGACGAACGTACATTACTATTTTCCATCTATCCTCAGGATTAATCTGCGATGCATGAGCCCCCATTAAATTAATTCCGTAAGTTATAGTATGGAAAATCTTTCCATCTGTTAAATCACGCATTGCTCCTCCTCGAGATGAATTTCCTTTTGAATACGATGGTGGAGGTGGAAACTTACCAATAGCAACAATACTTCCATCACCTTGCCCTGTTGAACCATGACAATGCGTACAATAAATTTCATACTGACGCTTTCCTTCTGCCACATTTTCTTCTGTTACCGCTAATGGATTTTTTACATCTCTACCAGCAGCTTCATAACCTTCATTTGAAGAAGGGTAATTGAAGAAAGTATAGTTACGAGGAATCGTTCCTTTTACAGGAGCCTGCATCGTTAAACTATCAGGGAAGTTCGGATTAGTAGTATACACTTCATAAGAAGGTGAACGATACATGTCAGGCATGTATTCTAATCCTGGGCTTTTCGGATCTTTACTACAAGAAGCAGCCAACATCACTACTGATGTTACTCCGACGTATAGAATTTTGGAAGTTATCTTCATATCCTTGGTTGCGATGGATTTTGAATTATCGCTGTTTATTTTTTATGATTTAAATTCAACTGCTCCTGCAGCTTTAACTAATGATTCAACTTTTGCAAGGTCTGTATCCTCTTTCACTTGGATAGCCATTACGAAATGATCGTCAGCCATTCTAGGGTGAATTACATGAGGCTCAACACCTGGAAGAATTTTACTTCTTAATAAGAAGGTGATAACCATTCCATGTGCAGCACATAATACAGTACTTTCAAATGTTACAGGAATAAATGCAGGTAAGTTTTTGTAGAATGCGAAACTTGGTTTACCACCGATGTCCATTGGCCAATCGAAGATGTTCATATAGTACATCATCAACAATGCTAAGCTTAAACCTGTCATACCATATAAGAATGCACAGATTGATATTCTTGTTCTTGCCAATCCTAATTCATGATCTAATCCGTGAATAGGGAATGGAGAAATTACATCTTTTACTTTTAGTCCTTGACTACGCAATGTTCCAATAGCATTTACCACTACTTCATCATCATTGAAGATGCCGTAAACGAATTTTTTTTCTGCAGCGCTCATATGTGTTAGTCTTAGTGATTTGAATGATTTGATTTTTTCTTAGCTCCTTCGGAAGACGACTTCACAATTGTTTTCAATTCACTCATTGCGATTACTGGGAATACACGAGCAAATAATAAGAAACAAGTAAAGAATAATCCGATTGAACCGATGAAGATTCCTGCTTCCACCCAAGTTGGAGAATACATCGTCCAGCTCGATGTTACATAATCACGGTGCAATGATGTAACGATGATTACGAAACGTTCGAACCACATTCCGATATTAACAAAGATCGAAATGATGAATGTTGCAAACACGTTCTCACGTAATTTAGAAGACCAGAATAACTGAGGAGTGATAACGTTACATGTCATCATACTCCAATATGCCCACCAGTAAGGACCAGTAGCACGATTAATAAACGCATATTGTTCGTATTCAACTCCAGAATACCATGCGATAAAGAACTCTGTTAAATATGCGACACCTACGATAGAACCTGTGATCAAAATGATACGGTTCATCATATCTACGTGGTAAATTGTAATGTAATCTTCTAAGTTCAACACCTTACGAACGATAATTAATAACGTTTGTACCATGGCAAATCCTGAGAAGATCGCACCAGCTACGAAGTAAGGAGGGAAGATTGTTGTATGCCACCCTGGAACAATTGAAGTAGCAAAGTCCATTGATACGACCGAGTGAACCGATAATACAAGAGGAGTAGATAATCCAGCAAGTACAAGAGAAACCTCTTCGAAACGTTGCCAGTTTTTAGCTGTACCTACCCATCCAAAACTTAAGATAGTATAAATACGCTTCGACCATTTTGTTTTAGCACGATCACGGATTACCGCAAAGTCAGGAATAAGTCCTGTATACCAAAAAACAATTGAAACAGAGAAATAAGTTGAAATCGCGAATACGTCCCATACAAGTGGTGAGTTGAAGTTTACCCATAACGAACCGAATTGGTTTGCTAATGGTAAAGGCCAGTAACCAACCCACGGACGACCCATATGTGATAAGATAAACGTTGCAGCACAAATTACGGCGAAGATGGTCATCGCCTCTGCTGAACGGTTAATTGATAAACGCCATTTCTGACGGAACAATAATAAGATTGCTGAGATTAGCGTACCAGCGTGACCGATACCTACCCACCATACGAAGTTGGTGATATCCCATGCCCAACCTACTGTTTTATTTAATCCCCATACACCGAGACCTGTTCCCAATGTATATGATACAGAAATGATCCACCAAAGCAAACCGGCAACAGCTACTGTAAAAGCCATTTTCCACCATTTGTTTGCTTTCGACTCAACCGGGCGACAAACATCTTCTGTGATATCGTGCCATGTTTTCTCTCCTAAAATGAGAGGGGGTCTAAGTTCCGATTCTTTATGCATAGACGAATTATTACTTCGTTAATTAATTTTTTGGTTATTGATAATTAGTTCTTGTTACGAACTTTTGTTTGATAGAATACTGAAGGCTGAACATCTAATTCAGCTAATAAATGATAGCTTCTAGGGTCTTTGAACAAGTTACTTACTTCACTGTTCTTATCGTTGAAATCACCAAATACAATTGCATTGGTAGGACAAGCCTGCGCACAAGCAGTTTTAATTTCACCATCACCTGGACGACGACCTGCTTTCTTAGCTTCTAACTTACCATACTGAATTCTTTGTACGCACATTGAACATTTCTCCATTACCCCACGTGAACGAACAACTACATCTGGATTTAATACCATCTTACCTAAGTTGTCTTGCATGTTATAAGGGAACTGCTCATTATCGCTATACTTAAACCAATTGAAACGACGAACTTTATACGGACAGTTATTTGCGCAATAACGAGTACCAACACAACGGTTATAAGCCATCATGTTTAATCCTTCGCTACTATGTGTTGTAGCTGCTACCGGACAAACTGTTTCGCATGGAGCGTGATTACAATGTTGACACATTACAGGTTGGAAGAATACTTCAGGATTATCTGCTCCTGGTTTTTCCATTTCACCGTACATGCTCAACTTACCTAATCCTTTCTCACCTGCATTTTCTTTTGTTGTATCGCTACTGTAGTAACGGTCGATACGAATCCAATGCATCTCACGAGCGCGTCCGATTTCGTCTTTACCTACTACAGGAACATTATTTTCTGCATTACAAGCAACCACACAAGATCCACAACCGATACATGCATTTAAATCGATTCCTAATCCCCAGCTATGGTTCGGACGATCAAATCCTGGATTTTCAGGAGTTGCCCAAAGGTCTAATTCTTCTGGCTTCTTCTTTCCGTATGGAGAATCAATTAATTCTTGCTCATTACCAGCTTTAGAATCTTTTAACCACTTGCTTAAAGTTGTTTCTTTAACAATCTCACGACCCATCATTGTATGATGCGTTTGAGTAGCTGCTAAAGAATGATCGTCTTCTACTGTTTTAGTAACTGTTGCATTTGCTGCAACCATTGATAACGAACCATTCATCATCGACATGAACGGATAGGCATTGAATCCTACTCCATTTCCAGCTTTACCAGTAGCTGTTCTTCCGTAACCAACTGCAACAGCAATTGTATTATCAGCCATTGCTGGTTGTAAAAATACTGGTCCTTTGATAGAAGTAATACCAACTTTTACTTCGATTACATTCCCTTGAGATACTTTTAATCTTTCAGCATATGCTGGAAGAATAGCAAAGTAGTTATCCCAACAAACTTTAGAGATTGGATCAGGTAATTCCTGTAACCAAGGATTGTTTGCCTGATTACCATTACCGATACCTGTTTTCTCATATAACATTACATCTGTTCCAGCTGATGGCTTCATTAATTTAGAGGCTGCATCAGAAACATTACCCGCAAAAGTTACTATCGATGCTGCAGGAATTGCTGCCGTAAATACTCCGTCTTGTAACGATTTTGTCCAGAATGCTTCAAATGAAGTCATACCTGATTGCTTAGGGTAAATATTCGCTTCCCAGTTAGCACGAACATACGTATAATAATCTGCTACCTGTACACCTGCCCACTTCAATAAACTCTCAGCTGCCTGACGAGTACTGAATAAAGGACGAATTGTAGGTTGTATTAATGAATAGCGATTTGTGTATGGCTCAACATCACCCCATGACTCTAAATAATGATGGTCAGGGCAAACGTAATCACACTTAGAAGCTGTTTCATCATTACGATCTGAAAGGGAAATTTTAGTTCCAACTTTCGCAATCGCTTCTGCCATAGAAGGCATTGAATAAACCGGATTTGAATTCCAGAATATTACTGCTCCTACCTGACCAGCGTTCATAGCTTGCATTAATCCAGTAACTGCACCATCGTTACTTGAACGTAAGTTACAAACTGAATCAAGACTAATTGTATTTCCGTAGCTACCAAGCATATTGTTGATAGCATTTACTAAAACTTGTTCATTTGGGTCATTTGAACCGCTAACAACCAGAGCTTTTCCTTTAGCTGCCCATAATTCTTTAGCTACTGAATCAGCAGCCTTATCAAATGCATTTGCTGAAGCAGAAACCGAAGAACCACCTGCTAATGCTGCTACCTTATTATACAATGTTGCAACAGCGGCTGATAATTCACTTGGCTTTACTTTAAAACGATTATCTGCATTTGATCCAGTTAATGAAAGAGATGCTTCTACTTGAATATGGCGAGACATTGTTCTCTTTCCATTTCTTAACTTTCTACCTGTTCCGTATTGATTTGCAAATTCAATTGGAGAAATCCAATTGCCTAAGAAATCAGCAGCGAAACTTACAATTACTTCTGCCTTATCAAAGCTATAAGAGGGAATGATTGCCTTTCCGAAAGACATTTCATTACCTTTTACAATACCATTATAAGATACTGCATCATAAGTTACTAATGAAGCAGTTGTATATTTTGCAGAGAAATCAGCGATTGCTTTTTTTGCTGAAGGACTTGCATTTGAAGAAGCTACGATAGCGATTTTCTTTCCTGCTGCAGAAGCTGCCATTAATTTAGTTGTAATATCAGCATCAACCGTTTTCCAATCCGACTTTTGACCACCTTTTAAAGGATGCGCTAAACGAGCGCTATCGTAAAGGCTCAGTACAGAACCTTGAACACGTGCATTAGTAGCACCTTTAGTTATAGAAGATAAATCATTTCCTTCAATTTTAATAGGACGACCTTCGCGTGTTTTAACTAAAACACTACAATAGTCGGTGCCATCATAATACGAGGAAGCATAATAATTAGGTATACCTAATGTGATTTCTTCTGGTTTTGAAACATAAGGAATTGCCTTTTTTACAGGAGCATCGCAAGCAGCAAGAGAAGCTGCAGCTACGCTGAATCCTAAAAATTTCAAGAAGTCCCTACGTGTTGTTGACGAGTCAGAAGCTGCCTTTTTATTAAGGACCTCATCCACCGGCAAGTGCTCAAAAAACTCGTTATCGCGTAAGCGTGTAAACTCAGGAGTGTTGTTGAGTTCTTCTACACCTTTCCAATATCTTTTTTCCATATCCGTGATTGGAGTATTTTTCAGATTAATTGTTTACTTATTATTTTAATAGTGACAACGCGCGCACTCTAAACCACCGATTTTATCAACCGTCAATTTAGCATCTGGGCCATATTGTTTCTTTAACTTTTCATGAAGATCGTTGTAGTAACCGTTGCCTTCCATCTTAACTTCTGTTTCACGGTGACAGTTAATACACCATCCCATAGTTAATGGAGAGGCTTGCTTCATTTCTTCCATCTTTTCAACTTCACCGTGGCAAGTCTGACATTCTACTTTACCAACTTTCACGTGCTGAGCGTGATTGAAGTAAGCTAAATCAGGAAGATTATGAATTCTAACCCATTGAATAGGTTTTGTTTTGCCAGTATACGCTTGCTTGTCCTTATCCCAACCAACTGCTTTATAAATCTTAGCAATTTCTTCCGTTCCGTATTTCGGCCCTTCTTGAACATACTTATGACAGTTCATACAAACCATTGGAGAAGGAATATTCGCATTCTTTGATTTCTCGGCACCTGAGTGGCAATAGCGACAGTCAATTTTATTTTGACCAACGTGTAATGCATGCGAGAATTTAATTGGCTGATCTGGTTGATAACCTTCTTGGATACCAACACCTGAAAGCGCATACCATCCTTTAACACTACCTACAACTGCTAGGAATAATATGATAACAGCAATTAGTTTCTTATGCTCACGAATCCATGCCTTACCTTTATAGATTGGAGGCTCTGGTAACCCTTCACGCTGACGAACTACTCGCTCAAGTCCTTTTTTAGCACTATTTAAGATAAAGTAGAGCGCAACTAGTCCTAATGTAACCAACAATAATACTGTTGGACTACCATCTTCTTGATTTTCTTCACCTGGAGCGGCATTTGGGTCTGCAGTTCCTGGTGCTGCAGCAGCAGGCGCTTTTTCACTTTCTGTTTTGATGTAAGCAATTACAGATTTAATTTCATCATCAGAAAGATTAAATGCCGGCATCGCAGTTTTGTTATACTCTTCGTAAACTTTAACTGCGTCAGCATCACCTGACTTGATTAAGGCACTGGAATTTTTAATCCACTTAATCAACCATTCTTCGCTTCGGCGTTGATGAACATTTTTCAATCCCGGACCTACAACCTTATTGTCGCCCACCACGTGGCAGGAAGTACAATTAGCTTTGAAGATAGCTCCACCATCAGGCTGAGCCACAACTTGGGAAAGAGAAATTACGTTCAGGAACAACGCAAACAATGTGATTGTCAAATACCTGGATACGTAACGAGACATATGAAGTCGTTTAAATTGTTTAATTTTTTATCAATTAGGTTTTACCGAACTGCGACAAAAACCTATTTTTTCAGCCGCGAATTTAACACAATCTGAATATAACACGAAAAAAAATCAAACATTTTATGAATTTAAAATCTGTCTAATTTGTTAATAACACTCATTATTGATTTTAATCATGCTCAATAATTGGACTTTGTAAGCGTTTAGCTATTTTTGAAGAATGAAATTCATTGCTAAAATTAAATTGATTTTAATCTTTTTGTTTGGGCTATCAGGATTATTGAAAGCTCAAAATCAGAATGTTAATCTGCCAAACGAAGAATTAATTTCTGATTTAATAGAAAGGCATAAAAGAATTGGTTTGTTAAAACAAACAACTGCTGGATATAGAATTCAACTCTACTTTGGTTCAGAAAGATCAAAAGCCTCAGAAATTAAAACAGACTTTTCAAATAATTTTTCGAATACCCCATCCTATCTTCTGTACCAACAACCGAATTTTAAAGTGAGGGTTGGCGATTTCAAAACAAGAATGGAAGCCTCCGCTTTTTTAGAAAGCATTAAAGAATTCTATACAACTTCGTTTATTGTTCCTGATGAAATCAAACTTCCAAAACGTGATTTAAATAACGTACCAAAAGGAAATCAAGGTAGTCAGGGAAATTCGCCAGGAAATAACTCATTAACTGCAAAAACACCTATTTCTGCCAATCTAACGGGGAGGAATATCCGTATTTTACCTAAACTAAATGAACAATACCAAGAAGAAGGTAGAATAGTTTTAGATATTTCAGTTGATACAAAAGGGAATGTAGTTTTGGCTGAAGGACCAGCTAGAGGATCTACAACTACAAACACCAGCTTGTTGCAAAAAGCTAAAGAAATCGCTTATAAAACCAAATTTTCAGAGATTGAAGCACCTACTGACACCGAAGTTGCTTTTCAGAAAGGTACTATTTCAATCACTTTTACAATCGAATAATTATTATTTGTGAATGATTTTGTGCGGACGTTTTTTTCTTGTCTGATGATGGAAGTTGCTCGACAAAATTGAAATATTTCCATCTGCTTCCAGAACTGCGAGATCTATTTTATCTATTGATTCCACTCCATGTTCGCGAGCCGCTGCTAATAATTCATCTTCTGTAATCATTACTTTCTCTAAATGTCGCTTGATGATTTTACCTTCATGCACCAACATTACAGGCTCTCCTTGTAATAGTGTTGTCAGTGTTTTCGATTTAAATGTTAAGCGCTTAATGAGGTAGTTTAATACAAACAGACTTAATGCAGCTGTTAATCCTCCTTTCAATGATTTCCATTGATCATTATCAGTTCCAATCTCAACCATCGCGTTTTGAACTGCATTACTGATAAGCAAAATAAAAACTAAATCAGTTACACTTAATTGGGCCAATTCTGTTTTACCAAAAATTCGAATGGCGATTATTATAAACAAATAAACCGCTCCAGTTCTAATTATAATTTCTAAATATTCATTCATGTTTCAAATTTAAAAAACTAATGTCAACATCAGTTGTTGTGTATATGTGAATTCAGCAAGCATCCTATTCCCTAACCAACTTTTTGAAAATAATCCTGCTTTGCATAAAAGCAACGATGTTTATTTAATTGAAGACGAATTATTTTTTACGCATTTTAAATTTCATAAAATCAAGATAGCCTATCATCGGGCAACGATGAAATTTTATGAGCAGGAATTAATCAACAACGGCTATCACGTTAATTACATCGATTATAAATCTGCAATTGCAAAGCTCGATAACTTGTTCGCTTTTTTATCAAAGAAAAACATTCAGCAAGTTTTTATTACAGATGTAAATGATTACTTGCTTGAAAGAAGATTAAATCGCTATGCAAAAAAACATTCGATAAAAATCAACTGGAGTGAAAGCCCGAACTTTATTATATCGAGGAAAAACAGTGATGAATATCTGAAGTCTAAAAATAAATTTTTCCTTACCGACTTTTATATTCACTTTAGAAAACAATTTTCCATTTTATTAGATGGCGACAAGCCAACAGGTGGTAAGTGGACATTCGATTCTGAGAATAGAAAGAAAATGCCCAAAGGAACTATCGTTCATGCATTACCGAAATTTAATCAAACTGCTATTATTCATGAAGCACTTGAATATGCAAACAAGAACTTTAATGAAAACCCTGGTGAAGCATCATCACTTTTATATCCTATAAATTTTGAAGAAAGTAAAAAATGGCTTGATGTTTTTCTAAAAGAACGATTAGACAATTATGGCATCTATCAAGATGCGATGGTTAATGGAGAGTCATTTTTATTTCATAGCATATTAACACCTATGCTCAATGTTGGATTAATCAACCCTGATTATATTCTTGAAAAAACAATTGAAGAATTTGAGAAGCGAGAGTTGCCTATTAATTCTATCGAAGGATTTATTCGGCAGATTTTAGGTTGGCGTGAATTTATTCGCGTAGTTTATGTTCGCAAAGGAGTTTATCAACGCACGAACAATCATTTTCAATATAACAACAAAATCCCTCATGCATTTTACAACGGCACAACAGGCATCGTTCCTTTTGATGATGTAATTAAAAAAGTGCTACAACATGGATATGCACATCATATCGAGCGCTTAATGATTGCAGGTAATTTTATGTTGCTTTGCGAATTCGATCCGGATGAAGTTTACCGTTGGTTTATGGAACTATTTGTTGACGCATATGATTGGGTAATGGTTTCGAATGTATATGGAATGAGTCAGTATGCTGATGGTGGCTTAATGAGCACCAAACCCTACATCTCAGGCTCTAATTACATTTTAAAAATGAGTAATTATGAAAAAGGAAATTGGTGTGAGGTATGGGATGCGTTATATTGGTTATTCATCATCAAACACAAAAACGCTTTTGCTAAAAATCCACGTATGTCCATGATGGTTAGTTTAGCCAACAAACTTTCCGAAGAAAAAATTTCTGGTTACGAAAAACCCGCGGCGGATTGGCTTAGCAAAATGGGTATTAAATAAAAGGCTGCATTTTAGTGCAGCCTTTCATCTATTGTCAAATTGTAATTACTTTACAATCTTCATTTCATTTAACAAATATCCTGCGCCTCCGAATTTATCCATGATAAATAAAGTATAGCGGATATCTAATGAAATTGTACGTTGCAAATTAGCATCGAAACCGAAATCACTTGCAATGGCTTCCCAGTTACCATCGAAAGCAGTTCCGATTAACTCTCCTCTTCCATTAATTACCGGAGATCCAGAGTTACCACCTGTAATATCATTGTCAGTTAAGAAACAAGCATGTAATTCTCCGTCTTTATCTGCATACTGACCGAAATCTTTTGCCTTTAACATATCAACTAATTTCTTAGGAGCATCAAACTCAATGTCGCCAGGAGTGTACTTTTCAAGGATACCTTTTGATGTAGTAAATTCTTTATACGAAACTGCATCTTTAGCATTATACGGTAACACGCGACCGTAAGTAAGACGCATTGTTCCATTTGCATCAGGAGAATATAATTTTTTGCTGTCCATTTCTAACATTGCTGCCTGGAATAAACGATTTGCACGACTCAACTTACTGTTGATTTCCATTGAAATCGGACGCATATCAACATTCATTTTATTCATGTAAGCATTAGCAATTACATAAATCATATCCTTGTTCATTTTCTTCGCTGAAGGAGAAGCTAAAAATGCTTTCATCTTATCTTTAGAAGTTAAGAATGACTTAGCATATAACTCAGACGCCATTTTGGAATAATCCTTATTGTATTTAGCAGAAAGGTCTACTAATTCTTTTGGAAGATTAGTATGATCTAAATCTTCTGTTAAGTGCATTAATACCGTTGCTAAAACTTTTACTTCAATTGGATCAAAATACTCTTTGTATTGTTCATCTAATTCTTTCATCATTTCATCAGCAGCTTTTTTCGCTTCTTCTGATTTTGATTTATCCTTTAGTAACGCTTCTAATTTTGAAAGTCCTAAAGCAAACACCATTGGCTGTGAGTTACTCACTCCATCTTGAAAATACACACTGTATAAACCATACTTTTCTTGTTGCGCATATGCCTGATCGTATAAACTGAATAGCTCATTATATACTGCACCTTTATTATTTGCAGTAATCCATGCTTTCAACTTATCTTCTTCTGCTTTTCTCTTTTCGAATAATTGTTGTTGAGGCAGTGCAGATGCTTCACCCATAAACTTTTTCCAGTAATTACTTAATCCTGCGAATTTATCAGCATACATTAATTTGATTTTAGGATCTGCATGCATAAACTCTTCGTAAACATCTAATACATCACGACGAACTTTAACGCGCATTGGACGCTCTTTAGAAGCGAAGTATTGAATTCCTTTGCTATATGTATAACGCTGTGTTCTTCCTGGGTATCCCATTATCATTGCAAAATCTTCAGGATTTTTTCCCTGAATATTAATTGGGAAGAAATGTAATGGAGAATAAGGTTTATTACTTGCATTATAGTCTGCGGGCTTATTTTCTGCGTTAGAATAAATACGGAACATACTGAAATCAGCTGTATGACGTGGCCACATCCAGTTATCCGTTTCTCCACCGAACTTTCCAATATTCTCCGGAGGAGTACCTACTAAACGAATGTCTTTGTAAACCATGTAGTACATTGCAAGAAATTTATTTCCTGCATAAAAAGGAACAACTTCAACAACATAATTGTCTTTATCTGCGCCTAAACCTTCTTTTAATGATGCTTGTAACTTTGTTAACTTATCAGCAACGGCTTTTGCACGCGCTGATTCGTCCATTGTTAAACTGATACTGTCAAGCATTTTTGAAGTAACATCTTCTACTCTCGCAAGCAATCCGATATTGAAGTTAGCTTTTCTTTCTTCGCCTTTATTTTTAGCCCAGAAACCATTCGCCAAAATATTATCTTCATTCGTACTTAACTCTTGAATAGCACCATAACCACAATGGTGATTTGTTAAAAATAATCCTTCGCTGCTGATGATTTCACCTGTACAGAACATTCTGTTTTGTTTCGACATCAAACGCACAACGGCATCTTTAGCGCAAGCTTTATTGATGTTATAAATATCATCAGCTGTTAATTTTAATCCACGTGCCTGCATACTATCCTGCAATTGCTGGATCATAATAAGTGGCCACATACCTTCGTCAGCACGCAACTGACCTACTGAAATCACAAACCCAATTAAGAGTACTGCTATCTTTTTCATACTGTTTTTAATTTATTGATTCTATTTTTTAATGATTAGTTTCTTTGTCATTTGCTGATTACCTGAAATCAAACGAACGAAATAAACGCCGTTACTAAATTCAGACATATCCACTACTCTATTTCCTGCAGTTACATTTTCATCCTTAGTAGAATAAATTGTTTTCCCCATCAAGTCTAAAATTTCGATTGATGCATCTGTTCTATTCGTTAAGTTATAATCGATATATACCATCGATTCAGATGGGTTCGGATAGACGTTCAGATTAGTGACATTCGATAAAATAAATTCATCTTCG
Source organism: Bacteroidota bacterium (assembly GCA_046303115.1). Lineage (GTDB taxonomy): Bacteria > Bacteroidota > Bacteroidia > AKYH767-A > OLB10 > CAINEC01. The sequence continues at coordinate 28,719 of JBKCGZ010000201.1, forward strand.
CCTGTTGCAATTCCTACTGTAAACTGCTTGTATACTTGACCGCCAAAATCAGAATTAAAATTATACATCACATTACCCATTGTATTTTTGAATCGTACGTAACCAGTTCCTTGTGCTGTATTCGCCCACCATGCTAAACCATCTTCACCGTTATCAAGTAATTCAAAACGGTAACATCCGCTTGGTAAATTAAGCGTATCATTATAATACGTATTAGCAGCGAGACCACTTCTTGATAAAATGATATTTCCATTTTCATCTTTCACCGTGTAACTATTTTCGTTTGGAGCACTATTCGTTTTTAATTCGATAACGAAAATTGATGGTGTAGCACTTGGATATACAAAGTTCGAACGCATAGTATCGTTGTATGCATATTGATCAGTTGTTCCATTCGGATTGCTTACATAAGCATAGAATTTAGTAGCTCCACCAATCCAGTTAAAATTAGGAAGCGTTAATGTTGCAGATTGCATAAACGCAACAGAGCCTGTCCAGTTATAAACCGTAGGTGTTGCTCCTTCTAAACCATAAGTTATGGTTGCAGAAGTAAGCGTTGCAGATCCAGTATTTTTTATTTTAATAATTGGTGAAGAGCAAACAGGATTTTTTCTTAACCACATTTGATTTGTTGTTGGAGCAAGGATATCTTCTAAAGCTATATCATTTGTAAAGTTTGGAGCGCCATAACTTACTAATTGATCTTCGATCTGATAATAATCCCAACCTGATGTTTGCGTGTACGCCTGCACATCATGATCTAATGTGAAAGATGTTCCAGGTGTAATAAAGTTTGAAATTTCCCAATCGTAGGTCCATACTTCAGCACCAGGACACCAGTTAGAACGATCATAAACCCATGTTCCCCCTTGAGGGTAAAGCGGATTATAATCACAGTTGTCTCTCCATACTAACTTTGTGTAACGTGTTGTACCATTCACTTTATAATAGTGGTTCTTCGGACAAAACTCAGCACAGTTTCCGGGTGAATCCATTCCATGTCCTGTAACTCGTGATTTCCATCTTGCATTAACTGCATTAGGCTCTAAATCGACTGTAAGCGCTTGCAAACTATTATCAATTGGATTACTTGCAATTCCATAATTAAAATTACCATTCCAAAGATTTCTAATTCCAAGTACATTACGAGGAGGTGTTCCTTCGATAAATAAAAACTTCACATCTAATAATTCCTGCCAGTTACCAGCCGACATATCCACGCTATCATGTAATAATGTTCTATAATCACTTACATCAAACGTCCATGTCCAACCACTACCTAAACTTAATCCATTACCATAAGGAGTGATATAACGACCCATTTCATAACGAATCAAATTAGGTGAATACGTATAATAGTTATATACTGATTGATTAATTGTTCCATCAGCAGGTGTTAGAGTCGAATCAATCATTTGCCCTTGTGGTGTATAAATAAAATTAGTGTAGCCTAACGGCCATACCACCATCGTATCTGTTGGCACTCCCACATTGTTTATTGTATCAAGATATGCAACAATTTGAGTTGGAGGATTCATAACAGAATCTAAAACAAAAATTGAATCTAACTGTGACGTATATACGCCTTGTTCAAATGATATATTAGGACGTAAATTTGTTTCATTCCATCCATAATTAATTTCTGATGCTGACTTCAAAGGATTATCGGCACCCAAGCTAAAATATGCAGGTCCATGACTCATTGGTGAAGCATCTGCAGCTGTAAAATAATTACCATCATCGAAATTATAATAAGCAACAAGATTATTATAGTTAGGATGCGTACCATCAATTTTCTTATTCATGAATTGCTGAATAGTAGCTTGAGGTAGATCTACATTAAATACTGCAAACTCATCGATTCTTCCATCGTATGAAAGAGACCCATTCCAGTTTCCTTTACCAATTCTGAACCTATCGATACCTGTCATTAACTTTGTTTTTCCTCCACCAGTGAAGAAGGTAGCGCCGTTGAGGAAAATTTTCATTGCTCCTGTCTGGCAGTTTTTGGTGAATGTCCAATAATTCCATTGACCTTTTATTTGCGCTGCAGTTGCCGATTTAGAAATACGATCGTAACTAGTTCCTAGATTACCAGCATCCCAATATACTTTTGAATCAGACCAAGGTGTATGAGAATTTATCACACGATTACCGCTACTGTCAACTGCTTCGAAGGTAGTACCATTCATTGGTTGAAGTGCTGCATCACCATAGGCCCAGAAAGAAACGGTAATAAACGAATCAATAGCTGCAAGATCAGGGTTAACCGGAACTTCTACATAAGATGCATAGTGAGTTTTTAATGTGCGATCATTAGATGCATTCGCAACACCTGATTTAAATGTAGTCACATTTGACTGAACAATATTATCTGTACCTGTTTGTGCATTATCGAACGAAACTTCAACAATTAAATTAGAAACACCATCCCAATAAAATGAATTCGTTAATTGAATATTTCTCCAACCTGCAGTATTAGGCGCAAAATCATGTCCTTTACTATAAACTGTAGTAAATCCATTGCCATTAGTAGTAGCAGCAGTTAATGTATCTGCTGTAACCATTTTCAGTCGGATAGTAAGCTTATTAAAAGGGGATCCTGCATTTTGCAAATAAAAATTCAATCCTGTAATGTTTCCAGCACCCATACCCGCTGCCGTTAGTTCAGAGGCACGCCATAGATACTGCGACTTAGATAAATTATTTGCAGTTCCGAAAGGATGATTAGAACTAGTGGTTCCACCAGCAACAGTATACGTGTTAAGTGATGTAGTTGCTAAATGATTAATAAAATAATCCCAATGCGTATTATGCGTATAGGTTGGGGTATTCGAGTAAGTAAAAGAAGAAAAGTTGCCGCCATTGACTAAATACAAATTTTGAGAACGCAAGGCACTATCAATTAATCCAGTATGCTTATAAACATATGTATTGGTTAGGTAATCCCACTCTCCACATTCAGGGAATTGGGCTGGATTACACTTTAGTGTATACAACATTAAAATCTTTTCATAACTAATGGTATCAGAAGGAAAAACAAACCAAGCTCTTTGTGGCGAGTTAAAAGTAAACGCCTGAACAACGGTTGTATCTCCAACACCAGCCAACGATTTTAATGAAGCAAATGAACATACAATAAAAATTGAAAGTAACAGCTTTTTCATAATTTGAATTTTTAGGGTTACTAAATATAGTAACTACAATTTTAAATCAAGAATGTTATTTGAAAAAGAGAAAGCGTACTCGATAGAATACGCTTCTCCTTATCATTAGATATTTGATTAACTAATTTTAAGCAAGCGTTCGCTTTATAGCAACTTGTTCGTAGCCTTCGATAATATCGCCTTCTTGAATATCATTAAACTTATTGATATTTAGTCCGCACTCCATACCAGCCTGAACTTCTTTAGCATCATCTTTAAATCGTTTTAATGAGGCTAATTCACCACTATGAACAACGATACCATCACGTATAATTCTAATCTTAGTATTTCGCGTGATCTTACCTTCTAATACCATACAACCTGCAATTGTACCGACTTTTGGAATCTTAAATGTTTCACGAACTTGAACGTTACACGTAATTTTCTCTTCAAATTCTGGAGCAAGCATTCCTTCCATCGCTGCTTTTACTTCATTAATTGCGTCATAGATAATTGAATACAAGCGAATATCGATTTCTTCATTCTCTGCTAATTTACGCGCACTAACTGAAGGACGAACCTGGAATCCGATAATAATAGCATTTGATGCAGAAGCTAAGTTTACATCCGACTCAGAAATTTGTCCAACGCCTTTCATGATAACGTTCACCTGAATTTCCGGATTCGATAATTTCAACAATGAATCTGCTAATGCTTCTACTGATCCATCCACGTCACCTTTAACAATTACATTTAACTCTTTGAAGTTTCCAATTGCTAAACGACGTCCAATCTCGTCGAGTGTAATATGCTTATGCGTACGAATCCCTTGCTCACGTTGTAATTGTAATCGTTTATTCGCGATTTCACGTGCTTCTCTTTCATCTTCCATCACATTAAACTGATCACCTGCTTGTGGTGCACCGCTCATTCCGAGAATTAATGCTGGATGAGAAGGCCCTGCCTCTTGAGATTTTCCCCCACGCTCGTTAAACATAGCCTTTACACGTCCGCTATAACAACCTGCAAGAACTACATCACCAATTTTTAATGTTCCTGTTTGAACAAGGACTGTCGTTACATAACCTCTTCCTTTATCAAGAGAAGATTCAATAACAGTTCCTTTTGCCAAACGCTCTGGATTTGCTTTTAAGTCGAGTAAATCAGACTCAAGCAATACTTTTTCTAATAACTTATCTACGTTTAATCCTTTCTTAGCAGAGATATCCTGACTTTGATATTTACCACCCCAGTCTTCAACAAGATAATTCATCGATGCTAACTGCTCCTTAATTTTTTCAGGATTAGCATCTGGTTTATCAATTTTATTAATTGCAAATACGATAGGAACACCAGCAGCCTGAGCATGATTAATTGCTTCTTTTGTTTGTGGCATGACGCTATCATCAGCAGAAACAACGATGATTGCTACGTCGGTTACTTTAGCACCACGGGCACGCATCGCAGTAAAGGCTTCATGACCTGGAGTATCTAAAAAGGTAATTTTTCTTCCGTTTTCAAGTGTTACTTCGTAAGCTCCGATATGCTGAGTGATACCACCGGCCTCACCTGCAATTACATTTGCTTTACGGATATAATCTAACAGGGATGTCTTACCGTGATCGACGTGACCCATAACAGTAACTATTGGTGCACGAGTTTGTAAATCAGCCTCGTCATCAATATCATCAGTAATCGACTCTTGTACATCGGCAGAAACAAATTCTACTGTATAGTCAAATTCACTTGCTACAACTGTAATTGTTTCAGCATCGAGACGCTGGTTGATAGAAACGAACAAACCTAAGCTCATACAAGTAGCGATAATCTGATTTACTTGTACGTTCATCATTTTCGCTAACTCATTTGCTGATACGAACTCCGTAACCTTAATTACTTTGTCTGCTGTATCATCTAATGCTTCTTGTCGCTTAGCATGTAAATCACGTTTTTCTTTTCTAAACTTGGAAGCTTTAGATTTACCAGATCCACTTAAGCGAGCAAGTGTTGCTTTAATTTGATCTTGAATTTCTTTATCGGTAGGCTCAACTTTAGGTTGTTGCGCTGCTGGAGCAGGACGACCTTTATTTCCTCCTTTATTAAATGGACGATTTCCACCGCCTTGACGATTATCGCCACCTGGACGTTGTTGACCACCTTGCCAAGGACGTTGTTGACCTGTTCCTGGAGTTCCACCTTGTGGAGATGTTCCTCCTGGTTTTTCTTTACGCTTTCTTTTACGTTGACCCGATTCAAAATCTGACGAAGACGCAACAGGTTTTTTCTTTGGAGGATCTACAGGTAAAACAATCTTGCCTAAGATATTTGGGCCACTTAGCTTCTCTACTCTAACACTGATGTGTTCAGGAGGTAAATTAGTAGGGTCTTCTTTTGTAGGCGCCTTAGTTGACGGCTCAACTTCAGGTGCTGTATCAACAGGCTTTTCAGGAGCAACTGCTGGCGCTTCAGGAATTTCAACTTCCACTTTTGGAGTTTCTGTTTTTCCCTTTTTGGTTGTTTTATTTTCCGCTTTCTTATCTTCCGCTTTAACCTGTTTTTTATCTTCTGCTTTCGCAGATTTTTTTACTGGCTTTTCTTCAACAGGCTCTTCTTTCTTTTTAGTCTTCTTTTTGCCTGCATCTAAATCTATTTTACCTAAAATTTTTGGAGCATCTACTTCTGCCTTAGCCTTAATAACTTCTGGCTCTGGTTTCGATTCCTCTTTTTTCTTTGCAGTTTTCTTTTCAACTGCAGCGGCTAATTTAATTTCATCTAAACTCTTCTTCAAAGAATCATCATTGTCTGACTCAGTGTCTTTCTTTGCTTCAGGCTTTGATGTTGTTGCTTCAATAACTACATTATCTCGTTTTAATTTTTCACGAGTAATTTCCTGAGCATCGAGCTTTGCCAAACGATCTGGCATGTAGTTGTCTTGCAATATTGCATAAACTTCCGGAGATATTCGGCTATTTGGATTGCTTTCAATCGATATCCCTTTTGACTCCAGAAATTCCACAACGTGCGTAAGACCTACATTGAGTTCTTTTGCTGCTTTACTGAGGCGTATTGCTTTATCTTCTGCCATTCGAATTAATTATTCTTTTTTAAATAATAAGGCGGAATTGCCTTACTGTAATTTTTCGCCCATATTAATCTCCTGGCGATTGGAGATTTTTTTATTCAAATTCTGAACGAAGAATTCTCACCACTTCACGAATTGTTTCCTCTTCTAAATCTGTTCTACTTACTAAATCTTCAACAGAAATAGCCAAAACACTCTTTGCAGTGTCACAACCGATTGCTTTTAACTCATCGATAATCCACCCATCAATTTCATCACTGAATTCTTCAATATCCACATCCTCTTCTTCATCTTCACTATCACGATAAACATCAATTTCATAACCTGTTAAACGACCAGCTAATTTGATGTTATGTCCGCCCTTACCAATTGCCAATGACACCTGATCAGGCTTCATATAAACAGCAGCACGATGCGTTTCATCATCTAATTTAATTGACGTGATTTTTGCAGGACTTAATGCGCGAGAAATATACAATTGAAGATTTGTTGTATAATTGATAACATCAATATTCTCGTTTCTCAATTCTCTAACGATACCGTGTATACGAGAACCTTTCATACCTACGCAAGCTCCAACAGGATCAATTCTATCATCGTAAGATTCTACAGCCACTTTTGCTCTTTCACCAGGCTCACGAACAATATTTTTAATCGTGATTAATCCATCAAAAACCTCTGGTACTTCTTGCTCGAACAAACGCTCTAAGAATACAGGAGATGTACGAGATAAGATGATACGTGGGTTGTTGTTAACCATTTCTACACGTTGAATTACTGAACGCACAGCATCACCTTTCTTAAAGAAATCAGCAGGAATTGTTTCATTCTTTGGAAGAATCAATTCGTTTCCTTCATCATCTAAAATCAAAATTTCTTTCTTCCAGATTTGATATACTTCACCAGTTAAAATTTCACCTACACGATCTTTATACTTTCTATAAACACCATCTTTTTCTAATTCAGAAATTCTAGCAACTAAATTCTGACGCAATGCTAAAACTGCACGTCGACCGAAATCTCCCAATTTAACAGTCTCGGTTAAATCTTCTCCTACTTCGAAATCAGGTTCAATTTTAATTGCTTCTGAATAGGCAATTTCAGTTACCGGATCTTCTACCATGCCATCTTCAACGATAACACGATTACGATAAAGTTCCAAGTCACCTTTATCAATATTGATGATAACATCAAAGTTATCGGCTGTTCCATAGCGTTTGCGTAACATCCCACGAATTACATCTTCGAGGATACTCATCATGGTTGCACGATCAATGTTCTTTACTTCTTTGAATTCCGAGAAGGATTCTATCAGTACGTGATGGTCCATTTTAATACTTATTTAATTTTAAAGTTAATAATCAGTTTTGCTTCACGAATATCACCATAGTTTAACAGATGGGTTGTTTCGCTTATAATTTTCTTTTTGTTTTCTTTTCTTGAAGTGATTTCTTTCAATTCGAAACCTGTTTCGTTTGCCGACAATAAAGTTCCCTTCATCTCCTTCCCTAACTTATCGTACACGCGTAACTCACGACCAATTCTTCTGAAAAACTGCTGAGGTACTACGAGTGGCGCATCCATTCCCGGACTACCAACCTCAATTTCATGAGTTTCCAAAAAGCCTGTGGGCTCTAATTGCTCTAATAAATGTCGGCTGACTGCTGAACATTCTTCGAGCGTAATGCCTGAAGGTTTATCCAATGCGACCACCAACTTACCTGGCGATAATTTAATATCCACGAGAAAGTTATCTGTTCCTTCGATTTTTTCCTGTACCCAGGCTGCTATATTTTCTTTTTCGATCATAAGATTAAATAAAAGAGGGGACTGTTGTCCCCTCATCTAACTTTGAAATCTCACTGCAAATATAGGATTTTTTTGGGAAATTTAAGTCCCACCCTGATTTTTTAGACCCAATCCTTCGATTTTTGTCAATTCGGAATTCGTATTTTCGCACTCGCTTATGTTCCACCCTGGCCTGCCTGACAAATTTGTAAACGTTGCTTCGATTTTCCTTTCGAAGCTGATTAATCGTGGTAAGAAAATTCAGGATTTAACCGTTCAGTCGATAATGGTTATTCGACAGGATGAAATTGGAGATATGTGCTATTCAACGCATGCCTTTGCTCTTCTGAAAAAACAATATCCAAAAGCAAAAATTTCGGTTTGGTGCAAACCAGCTGCGGCAGCTCTTATTCAACATGATCCCAACATCGACTTTATTATCAAAGATGATAAACCCGAAGGAAAGAAATATGATCTGATTGTTGATTTAAGAGGTAAATGGGCGGGAATATTTTACGCTTTGTTGAATATGCCTTCTTATCGCTTGGAGCGAGGGGGCGTTCGACTAAAAAACAAAGGGAAACAGCCACACGAGTCGGAAACAATTTATCAGATTATCAAGCCTGCAATTGGCGACATTCCTTCAGAGCTTCCAAAATTATATGCATCGCCTTTAGAGGTTAGTCAAGCTACTGACTTTATCAATGAGCATCAATTAGCACGTTATGTTGTACTTCATACGCAAGTGAAGCGAATATTACGTCAGTGGCCTGAAGAACGCTTTGCAGCTATAGCTGTATACTTGAAAGAGACATACAATCTTGATATTGTTTTTTGTGGTGACAATTCCGAATTAGCCGGAATTGAACGAGTTCAAAAAATGATTCCGTTTACCACTTATAATGCGGCAGGTAAATTAAACCTTGGCGCTTTTAAAGTACTCTGTGAAAGAGCTCAATTTTTTATTGGTAATGATAGTTCTCCTTTGCATATAGCATCGTTAAGTGGGGTTCCAGCTTTAGGTTTATTTGGACCAGGGCAATCGGATACTTTTTATCCTTTGGGAGAAAAATCGGGCTTATTACATCACATTTTACCTTGTCATCCCTGCACACAAATCAAGTGCAAACAAGAACTACCTTGCATGAAACGAATTACGATTGATGAGGTCAAAAGTAAAATTGAAGAATTAATAAATTAAGCTTCTTTTGAAGCCGTTGGCTCATCCTTATTTTCAGGTTGAGACTCGTTCGACTCTTGAATATTTTCCAAGTTGAAAATGCGTTTTTGAAAAAGAATCATCAATATAACACTTACGGATATACTTGCATCGGCCACATTAAATACAGGTCGAAAGAAAATAAACTCATCTCCGCCCCATAAAGGAAACCAATCAGGGAAATGACCGCTTAAAATCGGGAAATAAAACATGTCTACTACACGTCCGTGCATCCAAGACGCATATCCCTGAGCAGGCATAAATGAGGCGATTTGAAATTCGCTACCACCAAAAATTTTTCCGTAAAAAACGCTATCAATAATATTTCCTGCAGCACCTGCAATGACCATAGCTATACAATAGATATATAGCTTACTTGCATTTTCTGCGATAATCTTTTTTAAATAAAAGAAAATTGCAACAACAAATAAAATACGAAATGATGTTAAAAATATTTTACCGTATTCGCCTCCGAACTCCATTCCGAAAGCCATTCCGTTATTCTCCGTAAAATGAATAATTGCCCAATCGGTGAAACGAATTTCTTCGCCGAGATACATATGGGTTTTCACCCAAAACTTAACAATTTGATCTAAAAGTAAAATCCCCAGGATTAATAGTAACGGCTTCTTCATCACATTATATATAAAGGGACGATGGTTAGTCGTCCCTATGTTTATTCTGCGTTATTAATCTTTGTATTGCTGTAATTTCGCCTCCATACTCTGTGTTGTATGAGGTACAGCACGTAATCGCTCTTTGGGAATGAGTTTGCCAGTCACACGGCATACTCCGTAAGTCTTATTCTGAATGCGTATTAACGCCGCTTCTAATTGTTCAATAAATTTTTTCTGACGTGCAGCAAGGTTTGCTGCTTCTTCTTTAGCTAAAGTATCAGAACCATCTTCTAACATTTTAAAAGAAGATCCTGTATCATCTGTACCATTTTCATTAGCATTGATGATTTGCGCTTGTAAGTTGATTAATTCAGCACGAGCTGCTACTAACTTAGATGTTATTAGTGTACGGAATTCTTCTAATTCAGCATCAGGATAACGCGTTCTTTCTGTTGATTTAACAATTGGTGTAGTTTTAACTGCAGGAGCAGGTACTGGCTTTGCCACTGGTGCCGGTGTTGCTTTAATAACTGGCTTTACAGGTGCTGCCATTTTTACTTCAACTGCCTTCGCTGCGATTGCCTTTTTTGCTACTACTGATTTAGCTGGTGCTGTTACTTTCTTTACTGGCGCTGGCTTAGCAACTACCTTTTTTACCGGAGCCGCTTTTTTTGCTACTACCTTCTTCGCAGGAGCTGCTTTTTTTGCTACAAACTTTTTTGCAGGAGCTGATTTTTTAACTGGAGCCGCTTTCTTTACGGGCTTCTTAGCAACTGGCTTTTTAGGAGCCACTTTCTTTACCACCTTTTTTGCAGGCGCTTTTTTAATTGGAGTCGCCTTTTTTGCTGGCTTCTTTGTTACTACCTTCTTAGCAGAAGACTTTTTAACTGCTGCTTTTTTAGCAGGTACAGCTTTCTTCACAGGTTTCTTAGCAGCAGGTTTTTTAGGAGCCGCTTTCTTCACCACCTTTTTAGCAGGTGCTTTTTTAGTCTTTGATGCTGGTTTCTTTGTAGCCATAACTATACTTTATTAACTAATACTAAGGCGTTAAGGTCTTCATCAACCTCAACGGAAATTGCACTGGTATCTGATAAATTATCTGTAAACTCGAATTCGTTAGCCAAAATTTCGCTGCGAATATAGTCGAAATTGTTCAATATTGCATCTTTTAAGCTATCAGGAGCCTGCATTTTAACCATTATACGGTCGGTTACTTCGTAGCCATTATCCTTACGCAAG
>JBKCGZ010000202.1:0-3299 GCA_046303115.1 Bacteroidota bacterium
TGTTGTAACACTTAATGATGTACCATCGCTTCCGAATAACTCAACAGTTGCGCCTTCAATACTTTCTTTTGTATCAGTGTCGTAAACACGACCACCAACTTTCAACTTAACTGGAGGAATAACAAATGAATAAATATCATCACCACCTTGTCCACCTGAACGGCTTGAAGAGAAATAACCAGTCGTTTCAGAAGTCATGATAACACCGAAATCATCAGCACCTGAATTAATTGGAGCTTGTAAGTTAACTGGCTCTGACCATTGTCCTGCTTCGTTAGTTGAATAGAACATATCTAAACCACCCATTCCTGGCTTTCCATTAGATGCATAATATAAACGTCCATTTGATGTTACTCTTGGGAACATATCATCGCCATCACTATTAATTACTGATCCTGCATTAATTGGAGTTCCCCACGCGCCTGCAGCAGCATCCCATGATGACATCCAAATATCTTTTCCACCTAATCCGCCCGGCATATCACTAGCAAAGTATAATGTTTTACCATCAGCTGATAAGCTAGGATGTCCGCAAGTATAATTCTCGCTATTAAATCCTAAAGCAACTGGATCACTCCACTTACCATCAGCAAGTGTAGTCATCATAATTTTACATTGCATGTTTTTATCCTTTACTACAGGACAAGTAGTGAAGTACATTGTTTTTCCTGTTGCATCAAAACAAGCTGCACCATCTGAATTATCAGAGTTTGCAGGACTTGGGAATACTGTTGGAGTACTCCATTTGCCATTATTATCTTTGGTAGCCTGGAAAATATCAAAATATTTTTCTCCATACCAATTATCATTCTTAGAACCTGTAGACTCTTCTCTTGAAGAAGTGAAAACAAGACTTCCTTTAGCAGCTGGATTTTCGCATAAAGCAAATTCATGATATTTTGAATTTACTCCTGAAACGTTTTCAACCTTAGCACGTGTTGGCTTATCATTCCATGCTTGCGCTTGCTCGCATTCCTTGATTTCGCTATCTACTTTTAAGTCAGTAGGATTTTTCTCCTTATAAGCATTATACTGAGCAATTGCTTCAGCATATTTTCCATTGGCTTTAAGAGCTTCAGCATAACGTAAAATCGAAATTGGATCTTTGTACTTAGCTTTAACAGCCTTTCCATACCAATCTTCCGCCTCGGCGTTATTGTTTACCATACGAGCACACTCTCCAGCACGGAAAGCAGCCCACCCTTTTTGTTCGCTCTTGCTAAATTTAGCGTAAGCCTTCTTATACAGTGCAGATGCAGTGTAGTACTGTCCGATAGTATAAACTTTGTCGGCTTTTTTAGTTTTAGTTTTTGGTGCTTTTGGAGCTTTGTCAGCAGCAAAACTGCATACAATGGTCAACGAAAAGACCACTAATAAGCGCAATGATTTCTTGATCATAATGGATCGTGTATTTTTTACAGTTTCTAAGTAGGACAAAGGAAACAAATTATTTCAAATTAAAAAAAAAGAGGGCGAATAAATTATACCGCACTTTGTATTGATTTACAGCGCTTTAAGTTCATTGTTTAGAAAATCTATTCGTTTGTTGAAAAAAAAACCACTCCTAATTACGTGTTAATCATCCATTCAATGCACAAATTAATTGGCGTTTCAGGACTAATTTTTAAAAAAAATCTGCGTTTTCAATTGTCTAGAAACGACTTGTTTTTTCTTGATTTTAATATCGATTACTAGTACTTTTTTATACTTAAATTTCAATTGACATTTCCATTAATTAACAATCCTTAAAATTATCAACATTGCCCAATTTAATTTGAAAACGAAAGGATGTTTTTCCCTATCTTTGTTTGATTAATTTCAACTTAATTTTATTTACTAAATAATGAGCGATCAATTGCTAGAACAAGAACAAAAACAAAACGAATATTCAGCGGACAGCATTCAAGTGCTTGAGGGCTTAGAGGCGGTAAGAAAAAGACCAGCCATGTACATAGGTGATATTGGCGTTAAAGGTTTACATCACCTTGTTTACGAAGTAGTAGATAATTCAATTGACGAAGCTTTAGCAGGTCATTGCAAAAATATCGATGTATTCATCAATACCGACAATAGCATCACTGTTCGTGATGATGGTAGAGGTATTCCAACGGATATGCATCCGAAGGAAAAGAAATCAGCCTTAGAAGTTGTAATGACGGTTTTACATGCCGGAGGTAAATTTGACGAGGATTCATATAAAGTTTCTGGTGGATTGCACGGAGTTGGGGTTTCATGCGTAAATGCATTATCAACACACTTAAAAGCAACTGTTCATCGTAACGGACAAATCTGGCAACAAGAGTTTAGCATCGGAAAGCCTTTGTACCCTGCTAAAATTGTTGGAGAAACAAACAGAACTGGAACAGAAGTAACTTTCAAACCCGATGATTCAATTTTCACGTCTGTAGTTTACATATACGATACATTAGCATCTCGTATGCGCGAATTATCTTTCTTAAATAAAGGAATTCGTATCAACATTACCGACTTACGTGAATTAGATGAAAACAACAACCCTGTCAATACTGAGAATTTTTATTCTGAAAGAGGATTAGTTGAATTCGTTGAATTTCTTGATAAGACAAGAGAGAAATTAATGGAAGATACCATCTACATGGAAGGTGAAAAAAGTGGAATTCCTGTAGAGGTTGCGATGAGTTATAATTCTTCTTTTAATGAGAACGTACATTCATACGTAAACAATATCAATACACATGAAGGAGGAACTCACTTAGCAGGTTTTAGAAGAGCTCTTACAAGAACATTAAAAAATTATGCAGAAAAAGAAGGCTTATTAGCTAAATTAAAATTTGATATCAGTGGTGATGACTTTCGCGAAGGCTTAACAGCAGTTATCTCCGTAAAAGTTCAAGAACCTCAGTTTGAAGGTCAGACGAAAACCAAATTAGGTAATAATGAGGTGATGGGAGCTGTTGATCAAGCTGTAGCTGAAATGTTGAACATTTATCTTGAAGAACACCCACGCGAAGCACGCACGATCGTAAACAAAGTAATCCTTGCTGCTACTGCTCGTCACGCTGCCCGTAAAGCGCGTGAAATGGTGCAACGTAAAGGAGCTTTTACAGGAACAGGTTTACCAGGAAAATTAAGTGACTGTTCTGAACGTGATCCAGGAAAATGTGAGTTGTTTCTTGTCGAGGGAGATTCGGCGGGTGGAACAGCTAAACAAGGCCGTGATAGAAATTTCCAAGCTATTCTTCCACTAAGAGGTAAAATCCTGAACGTAGAAAAAGCAATGGATTATAAAATCTTCGATAATGAAGAGATCCGCAATATGT
>JBKCGZ010000203.1:0-2591 GCA_046303115.1 Bacteroidota bacterium
CGTAAATTACTATCATCTACTACATCATCGTGTACTAATGTTGCAGTATGTAATAACTCAATTAATGAAGCAGCACGATATGTTGACTCACCAATGTTACCTGTCATGCCAGCAGTTAGAAAAACGAACATCGGACGCATCTGCTTCCCTTTTCGCTTAACGATGTAATGCATGATTTTATCGAGCAACGAAACCTTGCTCTGCATAGCCACACGGAACTTCTTTTCAAATAGTTCCATTTCATCCTTTACAGGAGCTTTAATACGATCCAATTGGTTGGCCATGGGAGAGCAAATGTATTAATTCGCCTTGAAATAAATAGGCAAATTCAACTGCACATTTACAGGCTTTCCTTCCAGCTTGCCGGGTGTCCAAAGTGGCATTGATTTTACGAGGCGAACAGCTTCTTTAGCAAGGGCAGCATCGACATCATTCTTAACTTTAACATCGGTTACCTTTCCTTTTTTATCAACTACAAAACTGACGAAAACCTTCCCAGAAACTTCTTTCAAGGCAGGGTATTTTAGATTTAGTGAAATGTATTCTTGCAATGCTTCATTTCCTCCGGGATATTCAGGCATCTGATCGACCACAATAAAAGTATCGTCGCGGTTAGTACTGTGTTCTGGTAATTGCTGTGCTGTAACACTTAATGTTATCAAAGAAAAGAATAAGACAATCCACTTTTTCATAGTACTAAATTTAGTAATTATTTCTTTTTAAATACTGGCACTGTGCTGCAGGGCTCGCCAAACATGATACTCTTTGCTACAGGACGAAGTTTAGCTGCTAAATAAAAATAAGCAGCAGCAGGTACTGGCTTATCCGAACACCCTTTAATAATCACACGTGCATCTTGATAGGTATGCACATTCATCGCATCAATTACTTGTTCAAACAATTTGTTTTCTAACGCCTCTGCATTACCGAAGTAAACCATTTTAGCAAAAGGTTGAAGCGCAGTTGCCACCAACATATATGCCCAATGCGGAATCACAGCATCCACCGAACAATAAACAGCAACAAAACAATCTTGATACTGCGACCAATCTGTAGAAGCAATATACTCGCGAAATGATTTCTCTCTCAATAGAACATCCTCTATCAATTGCTCGCGAATGTCAATCACCTTTCGTTGACCTTCGGGATAAAACTCTTCGAGATTAATCGTAATTAATCCGCTTTGCTCTACTTTATTGATAATGGTTTCTTCGCTCATATTACCACATGCCTAGTTCTAATCGTGCTTCTTCACTCATCATTTCCTTTTCCCAAGGTGGATCAAAAGTAATTTCAACGCGTGCTGAATTTACATCAGGGATTTCGCGAATTTTATTTTCAACATCAGGAGGTAATGTTTCTGCTACAGGACAAGCTGGAGAGGTTAACGTCATCATGATGTGAACATCATTACCCTCATTGATACGAATTTCATAAATCAATCCTAACTCCCAAATATCCACTGGAATTTCCGGATCATAGCATGTTTTTAATGTAGCGATGATTCGTTCACGCAATGAAGGAGTAGTTGGAATATCGATTCCCTCGTTCTTATTTTCTTCCGGCTTATTTTGTTCTTCACTCATATCACACATTCTTATGCTGAAATCCAACAGCGTATAATTTCATTTGTTTTATCATTGCTGCAAGTCCGTTAGCACGTGTTTGCGCCATATGACTGCGTAATCCAATCTGATCAATAAATCCTAATTCTGCATTTACAATTGCCTCTGCTGGTTGTCCGGATAATACTTCCATCAACAACGCAATTTCTCCTTTCACAAAAACAGAATCACTGTCTGCGAAAAATTCAATGATGCCATTATTTTCATTAGCAGTAAGCCAAACACTACTCTGACAACCTTTGATCTTATTCTCATCCACTTTAAACTCCGCAGCTAAGGGTTTTAGCTTTTGTCCGATTTCAATGATGTATTGGTACTTCTCTTCCCAAGTATCAAACAAAGCGAAATCATCAACAATTTCATTTTCTATTTCGGCGATTGTACGCATATCAAACGGCTAATAATTGAATGGCTTTTTTTAATTGCTCGATAAAGAAATCGATTTCTTCTTTGGTATTATAAAACATAAATGAAGCACGAATCGTTCCTGGAATTCCAAACCAATCCATCACAGGTTCCGCACAATGTTGTCCGGTACGAACTGCAATGCCTTTAGTATCGAGAAACATTCCAATGTCCATTGCATTGGCTTTATCTACCACAAAAGAAATCACAGCTGCTTTATTTTTTGCTGTTCCAATAATTCTAACGGCTGGGATATCCGCTAACAACGATGTACAGTAATTCAACAATTCGATTTCCTGCTCATGGGCTCCTACTCTATCAATCGAATTCCAGTAATCAATTGCAGCACCCATTGCAATCACATCTGCAATATTAGGAGTGCCGGCCTCAAACTTATAAGGGACATCGTTCCAGGTAGTACCTTTAAACGACACTGACTTTATCATCTCTCCTCCACCGTGATAGGGAGGCATGTCTTCTAATAAATGTAGCTTGCCATATACAGCACCGATTCCAGTTGGACCAAGCATTTTATGTGCACTAAAAACAAAAAAGTCGCAA
>JBKCGZ010000204.1:0-8987 GCA_046303115.1 Bacteroidota bacterium
GCAGGAAAACAACGTTGAGGCTCATAAATATTTTGAAACATACTATCGACTAAATTAAAATTGCCATTTAGATTTCCATCGATATTATTGTAGTGATATAAATACCCACTTAAAGATCCAACCAACAACTCATAGCCATTACCGTTATCAAATAAATAAGGAACACTAAAACCCGCAAACGAATTTACCTTTCGAACGTTAACGCCTCCAAAATTTGCAGTAATAAAAGCAAAT
Source organism: Bacteroidota bacterium (assembly GCA_046303115.1). Taxonomy (GTDB): domain Bacteria; phylum Bacteroidota; class Bacteroidia; order AKYH767-A; family OLB10; genus CAINEC01. Next base: position 235 of record JBKCGZ010000204.1, read on the forward strand.
ACAAACGCACCATTATTATGGTAGTAATTAATATTACCATTCCGCTCTCCGATTAATAGATCAAGCTGACCATCTCTATCTACATCCACCAATTGAGGAGTAGCATTACTGCCTATGTTTATACCTAGATAATTTGGCGTTGTGAGAACAAAATTAGCAGGAAAGCCTACCGATGCATTATTTGTAAATAAATGAATATTACCACTTGCATCTCCTACTATCATATCCTCATCAGTATCACCATCCACATCGCCAAATGTTAATGCTGTACCAATTATTCCTGTTAAGGATATTGAATCAAAATCAGCAGTAACAAATTGAAATCTGAAATCACTTCCTGATGATATGTTAACGTAATAAGCAATTTTGCTTTTTAAAATACCTGCATCTGAACGGTATTCATTTGCTACTAATAAATCTTTTTTACCATCTGCATTAACATCAAAAAATGCTGGATGAGCGCCTGTACCAACTTCTACCATTTGATTCACGAGCCATTCATCAGTAGTGTAATTAAATACATTAGTTTGATTGTTGGTTGTATTATTATACAACATGATATTTTTATAATCTTCTCCTGTATCAAAAAAATTAGAAACCACTAAATCTTTGTTTCCATCATTATCTCCATCAAAATAAAACGGTGCTGCAACATCCAGCATACTTGCAGGAACATTATAACTCGGAAATGCAGAATCTTGCGAACACATGTAAGCCGAATCAGGATTCCCACAATTCTCGAGGTAAAGCACATTTGGTGATAACACATCTCCATTCAAAAGATCTTTATCTCCATCACCATCCGAATCAAATGCACATAAGACAGATCCAGCATGTTTCTTTTGTAAAACAATTGCATCATTGATTCTTGGATTTGCAGGCAATAACGGACAAGCTGGAATTGGCGCTAAGTCGGCAGTGTTATAGGTACCTTTCAACGCAAAATAACCCCAACATTGCGGAATATTATACATTAAAAATCCATTAGGATTACCCAAAGAATCCATTGAGTAATTTTTATGATGCTCTACCCAACTTCCACTAATCGAAAATGCGAGTACATCCATATCACCGTCATTGTCTACATCTGATAAAGCAGGCATATTTACACGTGAGCAATAAATATTGGTTGGAAAGGTTCCATAATGCGTATAGAGCTGAGGTACAACCAAGGTAAACTGCAAACCTTGTCCACTATTAATATCATTACGGTAACAACGAATACTTGCATTATAATAAGTAAACAAATCCATGTCACCATCATTATCGTAATCATATGATTTAATCCATCCATCTAGATCTGTTGGAAATTTTGATACATATTCAGGAGCATAAACATAAGATGACTTTTTATAAAGCCCTTTATTTATCATCGGAACAATTCTGTTATTGGTAGAACTATATGCTACCAAATCCATCACTCCATCATTATTTAAATCCATTTCGGCAAACACTGCACTATTCAATCCTCCACCCCATCCATTGTATAATGGCTGATTATTTATATCGTTCACATGTACTAGCGTATCACGAAAGAATGTTTGCGTTTGTGCTGCTCCTAAAAAAGGAATGCAACAAAAAAGATAAAACAACTTTTTCACTAAATTCATAACTTGATTATTTTTTTTGAAAATATCCTTCCATTCTGACTTACTGAAATAAGATATGTCCCTGATGCAACTGTACACAGATCTAAATTGAAATATTTTTCGTTTATAATTGATTCGGAAATGACATTACCAACCACATCTGTCATTTTCAACTTAGCATTAATTACATCTGAATAGAATTTCAACACCAATACATTTTCATTTATTACTGGATTTGGCGAAACATCAAATAACAATTCAACATTTTGATTTTCTGAAATCGCATTATTCAATTGACCTAAATATCCTCTAATCCCTCCAGCCCCATTACCAAGCATTAAATCTTTTTTACCATCTAAATTATAATCGTACATAGAAAGCGTTACTCGTTTAGGTTCATAAATATTGTTGTACGCTGAATCAATAAGCGAAAACAATCCAGTTAAATTATTGTCAATATTTTGATAATGATAAATAGAACCCGACTCACTTCCAACCAAAAGCTCATATCCATTAACGTTATCAAACAATAGCGGACTACTATAACCTGTAATGGCATTTGGAGCCGAAACATTAACACCTCCAAAATTTGAGGACTGCAATGTGAACAATAAATTACTACCGCTTGAGTTATTTTTATAGAAATTTAACACTCCACTGCGCTCACCAATTAATAAATCCTTATTTCCATCACGGTCTACATCTACAATTTGCGGAGCAGCATTATTACCAATATCAATCGACTGAAAGTTCGGACTACTAAAAACAAAATTGGGAGTTACACCTCCGATATTCTTATAATAAATCAATGTCCCATCTGCATTACCAAGTAACAGATCTTCATCGCTATCTCCATCTAAATCACCAAAAGCAGGATATAATCCAAATTGCGCTAACGAACTTAAATTTAACCAATCGTTTGTCACAAATTGGAAACTTGCATTACCTGCAGTGCTCATGTTTTTATAAAATGATAATGAAGAATATTGTAGAATTGGGTTTGAATTATATGCATAATCATTCCCAATAATCAAATCTTTTTTACCGTCTGCATCCACATCAAAAAATGTAACGTTAGACGATGTTCCAACATCAACCATTTGATCAATCATAAAATTGTTTTTTACGAATGAGAAATTATTCTGACAATTATCACCAATGTTTTTATAAAACAAAACATTTTTTAAATCCTCTCCAACGGTTGCAAAAGGAGTAACTATTAAATCTTTAACGCTATCACCGTCTGCATCAAAATAAAAAGCTGCAGGAAGATTTTGCAGATTTACACTAGTGTTATACGCAGGAAAAATAGAATCCTGCTGTACGATAACTGCAGAATCAGCATTACCTCCATTTTCCAGATACAATAAATTGGACCCTAAAATATCACCATTGATGATATCAACATCTCCATCACAATCCTGATCAAGTACAGTCAGCACAGATCCGGAATGCAAATGATTATCACGATTAGCTAATCTGTTAGTTGTGCAATTCTGATTTAGCAAAGCTGAGTTTGTTAAACCACTTAAGCGAAAATGTCCCCAACAATCAGGTTCTACTTTAAAAATCAACTGATCACATACTCCTAAAGAATCGATAGAATAATTCTTATGATACTCAATGAAATTTCCGGAGTTCGTAAAAGTAAGGATATCCATATCCCCATCATTATCTACATCTTCGAAGGCAGATAGATTCACTTGTGTGCTAAAAATTGGCGAAACGCCAACCGCATACTGACTATTAATTTGTGATGTAAGTAGCGAAAAGCTTATTCCAGCACTTTGTGTAAAATCGTTTTGCCAAACACCAATAGAGTTATTAAAATACGTAAACAAATCTAAGTCGCCATCACAATCAAAATCATAACTACTCACCCAATCGTGAATTGGTGGAATCAGCAAGATATATCTTGGTGCATATTCGTATTTGATTGGCGTTGCAGCAGGATTATAAATAAAAGTGGAAATTCTATTCCCAACACGATCAAGCACCAACAAATCATTATTTCCATCACCATCCAAATCAATTTGTGTGAACACCGGACTATTAAATCCACCTACTAAAGGAAATAACAAAGAACCATTGCTATTTTGAAATACAGCAGTCGTATCAAGTGAAAAAAGACTGGATTGTGCTATAGCATGCATGCCGAAACAGAAAAAAAACAGGATTACTTTAATCCTTAATAACATAGATTATTTTGGTTTTGTGTGTTGTAAAGATAAATAAACATTCTATTATGAATCGAACATTTAACGATGATTCTTACCTTTGAAAAAACATTTTATGGCTTCATTTGATATCGTTAGCGAAGTAGATTTACAAAAACTTGACAATGCAATAAATGTCACAGTAAAAGAGTTTTCTAATCGCTTTGATTTTAATGGTTCTCATACCAGCTTAGAACTAGATAAAAAAACAATGGTCTTATTACTCGTTACCGAGAATGAGATGCGTGTAAAATCAGTAGTTGATATTTTGATTTCCCGCATGATGAAGCAAGGACTTGATAGTAATTGCCTTGACCTTGGAAAAGATGAATATGCGTCAGGAAATATGATCCGAAAGGAAATAAAAGTGAAGCAAGGAATTGATAAGGAATCAGCCAAGAAGATTGTAAAAATCATAAAAGATGGTGGATTTAAAGTTCAAGCATCGATTATGGACGACCAGATTCGAGTTACTGGTAAAAAACTCGATGACCTTCAGGCTGTGATTGCAAAGGTTCGTACAAGTGGATTAGAGCTTTCTTTACAATTTAATAACTTTAGAAACTAAGCTACTTTTTCACAATAGAATCATGCTATTTTTTTCAAATTAAAAACATAAATTTCTCAATTTCAGTCGTTTTTAGTTTGATTGTTAAAATATCATTGTTAAATAATTGACATTCTCGTAACTATTAAACATTTGTTTGGTTTTTTAGTTCGAGTGAAATTATTATTATTGTGGCTTACAATTTTAACCTATATTAAAAACAAAAAACAAAGTCATTCTTATGAGTCAGAAAAAATCAGGAGGATTACATGGTATCTTAGCTGCCATTGTTATTCCGGCAGCGTTGGTGATTGCTGTATTAATCTATTTGTTTGTTTTGGGCAACCCAGCAAACTTCCAGGATAACAATCCTGAATTAAATCCATTACCAGGAAACTTCTTAGGCATTATCTATAAGGGCGGATTCATCGTACCTATTTTGATGTCAACTTTATTAATTACAATTGTTTTCGTAATTGAGCGTTTCATCACTATTGGAAAATCTCAAGGATCAGGACGTGTTGACGCTTTTATTCACTCTGTCCGTCAGTCATTATCAAAAGATGATATGAATGGAGCGATTGCTGCTTGCAACAAACAAAAAGGTTCGATTGCGGCAGTAGTATTAGCAGGCGTTAATTCATACCAGCAAATGTCGAAAGATTCCGCTCTTGATAAAGAACACAAAGTAGCTACAATTCAAAAAGAAATCGAAGAGGCTACAACCTTAGAACTACCAATGTTATCAAAAAACTTAATTATTATCTCAACAATTGCTTCTATCGCGACTTTATTAGGTCTATTAGGAACAGTATTCGGTATGATTAGGGCATTCGCGGCTTTAGCGCAAGCAGGTTCTCCTGATGCTACAGCCTTAGCAACGGGTATCTCTGAGGCCTTAATTAACACAGCCTTCGGTATCGGAACATCCGCAATTGCTATCATTTTCTATAACTATTTCACAAACAAAATCGATTCTATCACTTACGGAATTGACGAAGCTGGATATAGTATCGTTCAAACATTTACATCAAAACACTAAACATCTAACTCAAGATCCGTATGCCAAAAGTAAAAATGCCCAAAAACAGTCCCGTGTTGGATATGACTCCCATGGTTGACTTGGCATTCCTGCTGGTTACGTTCTTTATGTTAACTACACAGTTTCGTCCAGATGAACCTGTTGTAGTTGATTCACCGTCATCGATATCTGAAAAAATTCTTCCAGATAAAGTAATGTTGGTGACCATCGATTCTTCTGGTCGCGTTTTCTTCAACCTTGAGGGAAAAGAATTAAGGAAGAATATGCTTAGCCAAATGAGTGCTAAGTATGGTGTAAAGTTCGATGAGAATGAGACAAATCGTTTTGCCGTCATGGCCACTTTCGGTATGACAGTTCAGCAATTAAAGCAATACTTGCCATTAGATGAAATGGAAAGAAAGGACTTCATGAAGAAAAGTATGGGAATTCCGTATGATTCATTGAATAATCAATTAGGGGACTGGATTCGTTTTGGTCGTTTAGCTGATGCTCAAAATGCCAATGGAGCTCCTGTTGAAAAAGATAAAGCTTTACGATTTGCCATTAAAGGGGATGCAAATGCTAATTATACTGCAATAAAGCGGGTTATTGAGGTCTTTCAGGAAATGAAAGTAAACCGATTTAACCTAGTTACAACCTTAGAACAAAATCCTACTAATAATTAACCTTTAACCAGTCAAAGAGAAATGGCACAAATACAATCCAACGATTCTGACTCGGGTAAAGGCGGGAAACATGGCAAAGTAAGGGCGAAGAAACAGTCTACCCATATCGATATGACTCCGATGGTAGACTTAGCATTCCTTCTACTTACCTTCTTTATGTTAACGACCACTTTTGGTAAGCCCAAAACAATGGAAATTAACATGCCTGTTAAACCACCTCCAGGACAGGAAATTAAAAATGAAGTTAATAATGCAATTACCATATTGTTGAGCGGCGATAATAAAATTTATTGGTATTATGGGGAGTTAAAACCAGAAACTAAATTGACTTTAACCGACTTCTCTGCTAATGGAATTCGTAAATTATTCCTTGATTATAATAAGCAAGCAGTTGATGAAATCAAAACGCTTAAGGAAAATGCATTAAAAACAAAAATGAATGAAGACACTTTGAAAAGTCGCATTGTCGATATCAAAGGTAAAAAGTATGCGTTAATGGTACTCGTTAAAACTGACGATAAAGCCAAGTACAAAAATGTAATTGATATAATAGATGAATTAAACATCTGTTTAATCGGTAAATATGCGTTAGTCGACTTAGACACACGCGAATATGATTTAATAAATAACTTTCAACCAGGTCAATAATTATGTCAAATATACTTGATCCTTCATGGGACAATGTTATCAACCCAGACAGAGTTGAATTGGTTTTTGAAAACCGTAACAAAGAGTTTGGTGCGTATGTAATTCGTAAAGGATACACAAAAACAGCATCAAGAGCTATGTTGATTTCAATTAGCTTTTTCACTCTATGTGTATGTGCCCCTGTAATTTATAAATTGATTTCTGCCAACATTGAAAAAATCGTTGAGAAGCCAGTTGAAGTTACCGTTGAGCTCAAAGAACCTCCTCCACTAGACAAAAACGAACCACCACCACCACCACCTCCTCCTCCTCCAACTATAGAAACGGTAAAATTTACGCCCCCTGTAGTTGTTGATAAAGAGATTGCGGAAGAAGAACAACCACCGCCCCAAGAAAAGTTAAATGAAACTAATGTTGGGGTTGTTACCCAGGAAGGTACGGAAGGCGCTACTGAATTGCCTCCTGAGCCTGTTGCTCCAGATCCAGATGCAGATAAGGTGTTTACGTATGTAGAAGAAATGCCTACATTTCCTAATGGTGGTGAAACGGCTATGTATACTTATATTACAAAAAATATACGCTACCCTCAGATGGCAGTTGATGCCAATATCACAGGTAAAGTGTTCGTTAATTTCGTTGTAGACCAAAACGGAAATATCGCTGATGTAAAAGTACTTCGTGGTATTGGTGGAGGTTGTGATGAAGAAGCAATTCGAGTTATTAAATCGATGCCTAAATGGACTCCAGGAAAACAAAACGGAAGAACAGTAAAAGTTAGTTTCAACGTTCCGATTTCTTTTACGTTAAGAAATTAATATTTAACTAGAATTTTAATGAAAAGAGCCTCTCAATTGGGGCTCTTTTTTATTTTCAATGATTATTGTTTTGTAATTTCGCGACTAATCTAAAACCAATACCCTTGAAAGGAAATAAAATACTTTTTTATGTAACAGCTGCTATGTCGGCTCTCTACCCAATATTCGGGATTTATATCCTACTTGCTCCAAATGTTGAAACACTATTACCAGGTAATAAGCGTTATATAATTGGAACTATGCTATTGGTTTATGGTGTATTTCGTTTTTTTCGATTGAAGTCGATGAAGAAAAATATTGATCAACAAGAGCAAAACCAGGAGTCTAATTTATAATGAAAAAAATATTCTTTTTACTTCCTTTACTTTTTCTGGTATCCTGCGGAACTGATTTTAAAAAACCATACAGCGATACTCCTACATCTGGTATCGTAAAAATCTCTTCTGATGAAACATTGCAACCATTGATTGATTCGGAGAAAGATACTTTTATGGGATTGTATCAGTATGCTAAATTAAATGTAAAGCATAGTGCAGAAGCAAATTGTTTCAATGATTTCATTAATGATTCTGCGAAAGTAATCATTGTGACTCGTAAGTTGAATGATAAAGAGAACACTTATTTCAAATCAAGAAACTTAATTCCAGTAACAACTAAAATTGCATTAGACGCAATTGCAATTATTGTAAATAAAAGCAATCCTGATAGCCTACTCTCGATTAAGCAACTTACTTCCATTTTAAGCGGAACAAGCACCAATTGGAACCAACTATTTCCCACTTCGAAACTGGGCAAAATTTCAGTTGTGTTTGATAATAATGGTTCTAGCAATGTTCGTTATTTGAAAGACAAATTATTAGATGGGAAAGACTTCGCGCCATCTTGTTTCGCTTCAGAATCAAATCCAGCTGTAATAAAATATGTTGAAGAAAATGAAAATGCCATTGGAATAATTGGCGTTTCGTGGATTAGTGACATTGATGACAAAAGCAGTCAAGGATTTCTATCGAGGATAAAAGTGTTGGATTTAACAACAGTTGACAATCCGGTTTATCCAGACGATTATTATAAACCTTACCAGGCTTATATAGCCCTATCGCAATACCCATTGATAAGAGAAGTCTATATGATTAACAGAGAAGGTCGCGCCGGACTAGGAACTGGCTTCGTTTCTTTTGTTGCAGGAGATGCAGGACAACGAATAATTAGAATGGCCGGATTATTGCCTGCT
>JBKCGZ010000205.1:0-2267 GCA_046303115.1 Bacteroidota bacterium
TTTTTCAAATTACAACAATCGTTATCATTATTCAGGAAATGTTTCGCTAAATTATTCATATACGAAAGTAAGTCAGAAAGAATTACCTGATTACCGAACAGAAAAAGGTTTCTTTGTTCGATGGAATCATATGCAAGATTCAAAAGCACGACCTAACACTTCATTTAGTGCTACTGTGAATGCTGGATCAAGCACATTTTACAAATTTAATTTATCAAATTCAAATAACTTCCTGACTAATACTTTCACTTCGTCTGTAGCTTATAGTAAATCCTGGATTGGTAAACCAATCAGTATAAGTGTTGGAATGTCGCATTCCCAAAATACAACCACTAATGATATTTCTATTAGTTTACCATCTGCTACCTTCGGGATTGGTCGTATTTCTCCATTCAAGAAAAATGCACAAATAGGTAGTATGAAGTGGTATGAAAAAATAGGAGTGAGCTATACCACGAATTTCCAGAATTCAATTGCAACAAAAGACACCTTACTATTCAGAGATGAGTCATTAAAGCAATTACGTTACGGAATTCAACACACTATTCCTATTAGCACTTCCTTTACTATTCTAAAGTATTTTAATGTAAGTCCGAGTATTTCTTACTCTGAAAAATGGTATTTAAAAACCATAGAAAAGAATTATAATACGGAAACTAAAACTGTTGTTAACGATACAGTTTCAGGATTTAAAGCAGCACGAGAGTTTTCATTTGCAGCTAATTTAAACACACGAATCTTTGGATTAGTACAATTCAAGAAAGGAAAAATTGCAGCTATCCGTCACGTTATGACTCCTTCGATTGGTTATTCATGGCGACCAGATTTTTCTGATCCTGCCTATGGAATTTATAAATCGGTGCAGTTGGATTCAACAGGCAGAACCGGGCAATATTCCATTTTTGAAGGAGCCCTTTATGGTGGACCAGCATCAGGAAAATCGTCATTGTTAACGTTCAATCTCGATAATAATTTAGAGATGAAAACACGTACTAAAACGGACTCTTCTGATGTAATTAAAAAGTTGAAAATATTTGAAAGTTTAGCGGCATCCATGAACTATAATTTTGCGCTTGACTCCATGAATTTGTCGCCTATAGGTGTTTCCGGAAGAACGACTTTATTAGATAAAATCACTTTCAATTTTGCAGGAGTTTTCGATCCTTATGTTGTGAATGCTGCAGGTACGCGAATCAATCAGTTTGAACTAAAAGAAAACGGTAAACTTGCTCATTTGAACAATGCAAATTTATCGCTCAACTTTTCAATCGTAAATAACAAAAAGAATTATTCTTCTGATAAAGGAACAAAGGAAGAATTACAGACAATCAATAAAAATACTTCCGATTATATCGATTACACCGTGCCATTTAATCTCTATGTGGGATACAGTTTATACTATCAGAATAATTTCACCATTGCAGATCAAACTACACAGACATTAAATTTCAGTGGCGATATTCAAGTCACAAAAGCATGGAAAGTGAATTTTAATTCAGGTTATGATTTTATCCAGAAGGACTTATCCTATACTTCCTTAGGTATTTATCGTGATTTACATTGCTGGGAGATGCGTTTGAATTGGGTTCCTTTTGGATTCCAACAGAATTATTACTTCCAGATTAACGTAAAATCGAGTGTTTTGCAGGATTTAAAACTGACTAAACGTAACGACCGATTTGACCAACGATAATTCTAATTTTTAGCTCAAAAATCCCTTTTTAAGCTCCTTGCATTTTATTACTTTTGCCTCATGTTTGAGAATTTAAGTGATAAGCTCGATAGGGCGTTTAAGCTCCTGAAAGGGCAAGGTCAAATTACAGAAATCAATGTTGCTGAAACGCTAAAAGAAGTTCGTAAGGCACTTTTAGATGCCGATGTTAACTATAAAGTTGCGAAGCAATTTACAGACACTGTTAAGGAAAAGGCTTTAGGTCGTGATGTATTGATTTCTGTTTCACCAGGACAATTAATGGTGAAAATTACGCAGGAAGAATTAACTGCGTTGATGGGTGGTCAGGCTACCGACATTAACCTTAAAAGTAGTCCTTCGGTTATTTTAATGTCGGGTTTACAAGGTTCGGGTAAAACAACCTTATCGGGTAAACTCGCGAATTATTTAAAGTCAAAAAGAAATCGTTCGGTGTTATTAGTGGCTTGTGATGTTTATCGTCCTGCTGCGATTGACCAGATTAAAGTTTTAGGAGAGCAAATAGGAGTAGAGGTTTATAGCGAAGTAGAAAATAAGAACCCTGTTCAAATTGCAC
>JBKCGZ010000206.1:0-14203 GCA_046303115.1 Bacteroidota bacterium
TCTTGTAATTAAAAAAATGTTTACTTTAGATTATTATGTTAGTTCGGATATTCAGATCAACTCAGTTTTACCCAATTGCGCTAATTGTCTTATTTTCAATAGTTATCAATATTGTTTTTGGTGTAATCAGGGAGCCGCAAATTGGAGTTAGTGGGACTATTTTCTTCCAAGATCTTACAAATTGGGTTAATGGATTAAACCAATGGTTAGTAGGTACGATCGTTTTTGTTTTACTAACCAGCCAGGCTTTACACTTAAATTATACCCTGAACAAGCATGAAATCTTTTTTAAGCAGTCGTGGTTGCCAGCATTATTTTACCTGATTTTGTCAACACAATTCGAGGTTTTTTTACAGTTTTCGCCTCTTCTATTTATAAATTCTATTTTCATTTTTGTGCTCGACAAAATATTCTCCTTGTACAAAAATCAAAAAACATTAGGCGCAACCTTCGATGCCGCACTATTAATTGCTTTAGTTGCCTTGTTATATGCGCCATCGATATTCTTTGTCTTGCTCTTTTTTATTGGAGTTGCAATTTTAAAATCGATTAACTGGAGAGATCTTTCTATTGGAATTATTGGATTAATCGTTCCATTATTATTATTGGCCGTATTTTATTTTTTAAATGGAAGGTTGATGGATTTCATAAATCAATTTAAAAATAGTTTTACAACAACCTTTATTCTCTCGAATTTTAATCTTACAAAACAACTTCCATCGGTGTTAATGATAGCTGTAGTTTTTATTTTGTCCTTAATGAAAATAAGAAACAATTATTTGAAGAATGTCACTAAGTCGAGATTGTGCCAGCAAATACTTTTATTGTTTGCACTTGTTAGTATTCTAACAATACCATTTACATTGCATATAGGAATTCAATGTTATATGCTTTTAATAATTCCTTTTTCATCCATTATAGCCTATTACTTTTTGGATGGTAAAAAAATATTTTACCAAGAATTACTTCTTTGGATAATTATCGCAAACTGGGTCTACAGCAATTTTATTATTTAGAAAATTTGAAATAAGTTTTATAATAAAATTTCAAATCTTCATTTGTTTCATTCTCGATAAGTTGATTTCCCGCCTGATTAATTGACTCAAGCTCTCTACTTATTCTTTCTTTTTCAACTGTTGAGTTATCAAATAATCCATCTAATTTACTTTTGGCAGAATACAATCCTTGAATGCAGAACATTCTGATATATTTATCTTTTGTTCCGTTACCTATCTCGATAAATCGCTTTGTAAATAATTTGATGGTTGAAAAATCTTCTTGATTTTTCAAGTAGGTGTTTACCGTATTTAATGAACCATAACTTACATCACCACTTATCGACTTTAACATAAATTCTGCTGCCCTTGCATCGCCATGCTTCGAGTAAAAGTTTGCAGCTATTTTTACAATGTTCTCATCAGTACTATTTTCAAAAGGCTTTACTTTTTTCAATGCCTCTTTCATATCATTACTTGAAATCCCTTCAATACTTGCAGCGATAACATTGTAAGAACTATCATTACACAGGGCGTTTAATGTAGCGTATACTTTTCCGTTTAATGATAATGCAGATAATTTCGATATCGCATTTACCCTAACAGCTGAATTAATTTTTGTGTCGTTAGCAATTTTTATTAGTTCCTCACCAATAGATGAAGAGTCCGCAGTTGCTAATAAAGGATCAATGTTAGATAAAGCGAATGACCTGATTTTTTTGTTTTTATCATTGATTGCTTTGGTGAATACTGTTGCAATGTTTTCATTCCACGTAAGCGTATTCAAGTGCTCAAGAGCTTCTTTTTTATCAAGGTAAAGTGGCGCGTTATTAAACAACGCAATCCATTCTTCTTCGGAATGCTCATCTGTTTTTGAGCAGGTTAACATTTTTTCCGAATCAAAATTTACAACTAATGGTTTTGATGGAAAACGAAAACTAAACGTTTGTGTTTTTTCAGTAATAACAATTCGTTCCGTGTTTTTTGTTCCTGCAAAGTAAAAGTCGACATTCACTGGAAGTTTGTACAATGGCGTAGTATTTAAATCTTGTAATTGCTCAACGGTAATCTGTTGAGTCATTGTTGCTGCATCCCAATTGTATTTAATAGATAGTGTTGGGTGTCCTTGATTTAAAAACCACTGATTAAAAAACCAGTTTAGGTCTTCACCAGTTACTTCTTCAAATGCTAGACGTAAGTCGTGCACTTCAGCACTCTTGAACGAATTATTTTTAAGATATAATTGTAATCCTGCGAAGAAAGCATCATCACCTAAATGTTTTCTAAGCATATGCAGAATAGTTCCTCCCTTTGCATACGAATGTCGATCGAACATATCTTCTCTGTTTTCATAATAAAAACGAATAAGATGTTCTTGTTTCATTTTCGATTCGTCAAGGTAACTTTTCAAATCGCTTTCTAAACCGATGTCGGCGATATCGCGACCATACTTGTATTCATTCCATAAGTATTCTCCATAAGTTGCAAACGATTCGTTTAATGGTAAATTCGACCACGACTCACACGTTGCTAAGTCGCCAAACCAATGATGAAATAATTCATGTGAAACAATGTCTTCATTATTTCTATCAATCATCTCTCTCGCTGTTTGTTGAACAAATTCCCCATGAATAGTAGCAGATGTATTTTCCATTGCCCCACTCACATAATCGCGCACAACTACCTGACTGTATTTTGGCCATGCATAATCTACTCCCATTTTTTTCGAAAAGAATTCCATCATTTCAGGAGTATTTCCAAAGATTGCTCTAGCATCAATTTCGTACTTTGGTTCAACATAATAATTTACTTCACGATCTCGCCATTTATCTTTTACAATAGCAAATTCACCGATTGCCATCATGAACAAATAAGGCGCATGTGGCAAATCCATTTTCCAACAATCAGTACGCATATTATTAGCAAGTGGGATGCTTTTAACTAATAAACCATTTGAAAGTGTTTTGAAATTATTTGCTACCGTAATATTTAATTCTTGCGTTGTTTTTTGATTGGGAACATCTATTGTTGGGAACCATACTGAATTACTCTGCGTTTCTCCTTGTGTCCAAATTTGTTTTGGCTTATCTTTTTCTTTTCCATCAGCATTTATAAAATATAAACCTTTGTCACTGCTGATTGCATCACTACCACCTACCTTTGATAACTCATCAGGCTTTGCAATGTAATTGATATAGACTGTTATTTTCTCCTCTCGTGTTAGTTCCTTTCCAAGGTTTATTGTGATAGTATCATTGCCATAACTATAGTTTAAATTTAATGTATCCTTGTTATTGATGCTAGCAACACGCTTAATTTCCATGCCTCTTGCATCTAAGTAAATTGTAGTTGCAGGATAAAAATGAGGCTTCATGGTTATAGTCGCTTCTCCCATCAAATAATGCTTATCCCAATCAAAGCTTACATCTAGTTTGGTATGTATTAAGTCAAACGACTTAGTAACACTAGCGCGATAATCACTTGCAGGAACAGTAACGGTTACCTCATCTAATTCATTTGTAATTATAGTTTCAGCAGCTTGCTTTTGCGACTTACAAGCGATGATAAATAAAAGGGAAATTATGGCTAACTTTTTCATAAATTGTTTTTTTCAAAAATAGATAATTATGACATGTGAAAATGGTAAGCATAAAAAAACGGATTGTTACATCCGTTAAACTTAAAAGCACATTAAAAACTTATCGTAATGTGAATCGAATTGGCAAGACATATTCCACATTAACCGTTTGCCCATTCATTTTACCTGGCGACCATGTGGGCATTTTTTGAATTACCCTGATAGCTTCTTCTTCACAACCAAAGCCAATACCTCTTTTTATTGTAGGATTGGAGATGTTTCCTTCTTTATCTACAACAAAGGAAATTAATACCGTGCCTTGAGCCTCAGCGTCTTTTGCTCGCTCTGGGTATTTAAGATTGTTACCAAGAAACTTCATCATTTCACTTTCTCCTCCTGGAAATGCAGGCATTACTTCAACCCAGCCATGAAAAACAAAATTGTTGTTCGTGTTATTATTATTTCCTGTTTCTCCGTTATTACCAGGACTTTTACTAGTTGTGTCAACATGGGTAGTTGTTAAACCTGTATTTACGTTTAGTAATTCATTTTGCGTACGAGTAGTATCTGTGGTAGTATGATTAACAACAATAGGAATAATATCTCGCACAGTGCTGGCATCGGGTTGCTGCTGATTGTTTTCTGGTTGTTTGGGTTCTTCAGGTTGTACAGGTGTTTCTGGCGTTACCATTTCAACCACTATTTCTTTATCGCCTAATTGATGTTCTACAGGAGAAGTAAAAAAGTAGTTTTTGATGATCGGTATAACAGATAATGTTACAATTGAGAGCATTGTAATAATAAATGCACGCACAATTGTTTGGTCATAGTCTCTACGCAATACATATGCACCATAATTTTGATTTCGATTGGCAAATACCGTTGAGAGTCTTGCATCTGAGCTAGGACTTTCCCAATTATTTTTAAATAGATTCATAATTAATTGTTGTTGGTTACTATTTAAACGCAGTCTGTTTTATGATTATTCTTAAAGCATTTCAGGTAAAGTCATAAATATGTCATAACTATCTACGATAATTTTGGAAAGCATTTTAATGTTTTCGTATTTTTGAAAACTAAACCACAAAAACTATGGACTTCATTATTAAACTTCATTCATTCTTACGTTGGGCATTATTGCTTTTAATGGTCGTATCAATTGTAAAGGCGGCAATGAATTTGTCGGGGAAAAATCCGTATACACCTAATGATAGAAAGCGTACCCTATTTACAATGATTGCAGCTCATTTACAATTGGTGATTGGAGTTGTTTTGTATGTATCAAAAGGATGGTCATCGCAATTTAGTAACATGGCTGTTGCAATGAAAAATCCGGTAACTCGCTTTTGGACAGTTGAACATATTACAATGATGATTATGGCCATCGTTTTTATCACAATCGGTAATATTCGTTCTAAAAAGATGGATACGGATGCTGGTAAATACAAGCAAATTTTAATTTGGTTCGGTTTAGCATTATTAGTAATAATTGCAGCAATGCCTTGGCCTTTTCGCGTAGATGGTATTGGACGTGGTTGGTTTTAATATTTGAGGAGAAAATAAAAATTGATATCTACAGCACCGATTACCGAACGTGTAATACTCGTTGGATTAATAACCCGATTTCAAGATGCCGAAAAGGTAAATGAATACCTTGATGAGCTCGCTTTTCTTTCTGAAACGGCTGGCGCTACTACGGTAAAGCGATTTATTCAAAGATTAGATTCGCCCGATACGAGAACTTTTGTTGGGAAGGGAAAACTAGAAGAGATCATTGCTTTTATCAAAGCGAATGATATTCAAATAGCCATTTTTGATGATGAGCTCACTCCATCACAACTCAAGAATATTGAAAGAGTTATAGGCTGTAGAGTATTAGACAGAACAACATTAATCCTCGACATATTTGCAAAGCGAGCACGAACAGCCCAGGCAAAAACACAAGTAGAATTAGCACAGTATAAGTATTTGCTTCCTCGATTAACTCGTATGTGGACCCATCTCGAGAAGCAGCGTGGAGGCATTGGGATGCGTGGTCCTGGAGAAACAGAAATTGAAACGGATCGAAGGGTAATTAGAGATAAGTTAAGTAAACTACGGGAACGCCTAGCCGATATTGATAAGCAGAATTCTACACAGCGAAAAAGAAGGGGAGAGATTGTGCGTGTTGCCTTGGTAGGTTATACCAATGTTGGGAAGAGTACTATCATGAATGTGTTAAGCAAGAGTGATGTTTTTGCTGAGAATAAATTATTCGCAACGCTTGATACAACCGTTCGAAAGGTAGTTTTGGATACTGTTCCATTTTTATTGTCAGATACTGTTGGATTCATACGTAAGTTGCCACATGATTTAGTGGAATCATTTAAGTCGACGTTGGATGAGGTAAGAGAGGCAGACATACTTATTCACGTTGTAGATATTTCTCATAATAATTTCGAAGAGCATATTCGTGTAGTAAACGAAACGCTGGCTGATATTGGCGCTATTGATAAACCAATTTTAATGGTGTTTAATAAAATTGATGCTTATCGTTTTGTGCCTAAGGAAGAAGATGATTTAACTCCACTCACCAAAGAAAATATTTCACTAGAAGAGTTTAAGTCGTTATGGGTTGCAAAAGAAAATTTGACTTCTGTTTTTATCTCTGCACTTAATAAAAATAATATTCAAGAGTTTCGCGCAATACTCTCTGGATTGGTTAAGCAAATGCACTACAAGCGTTATCCAAACAATCTGAATTTTCAGATGGAAGATTACGGTGATATCAATTAAACGATTGTAAATACTTGTTGTCGTTTATTCAGCATTGTCGCGATTAATTTTGCGAAATGTTTCGAATAATCAAGACGTATTTATTAGATGCATTTGCCATCTTTTATCCTTCTATTTGCTTTTCTTGCGGAGAGCTTTTATTCAAAGGAGAAAATATCATTTGTACCAAATGTATTGTCGGTTTACCTCGAACAAATTTCCATCGTTTTCAGAATAATAAAATGGAAAAACAATTTTGGGGAAAGGTAATGGTAGAGTATGCATTTGCATTTTTTTATTTTCAAAAAAGAGGGAAAGTGCAACGCTTGCTCCATTCGCTTAAATACAGAAAAAATCCAGAGGTAGGTGTTAAGTTAGGGTCATTGTATGCCGCAGAGTTACAATCCGAAAATAAATTATCCAACATTGATTTTATTATTGCCATTCCTCTTCATAAGCAAAAAATGAAAATAAGAGGCTATAATCAGTCGCTCTGTTTTGCAGAGGGTATAGCCCAACAATTGAATAAACCTGTTTTGAAAAATCATTTACGAAGAGTTAAAAATAATTCAACGCAGACGAAAAAATCACGATTTGAGCGATTTAAAAATGTGGCTACTGTTTTTAAAGTTATTAAGCAGGACGAATTTAAAAACAAGCATATTTTATTGGTAGATGATGTCATGACTACAGGTAGTACGTTGGCAGCCTGCGTTCAACTATTTAATAAGATTGAAGGATGCAAGGTGACAATAGCTACAATCGCTTATGCAGAATAGTAAAGATTAATATCTTTGCATCAATGGCGGAAGAACTAATTATAGCATCTAAAGAACTTGGTAAAGAGGAACAATATAAAGTGATGTTGCCTCAGGTGGAAGCATTAGTAAAAGGTGAAACTGATTTTATTGCGAACATTTCAAATATTCTTGCCATCATTAAAAGTACTTTTAATCATTTATGGGTAGGTGTTTACTTCGTGAAAGCGGAAGAGTTGGTACTTGGGCCTTTTCAAGGACCTGTTGCTTGTACGCGTATATTTTATGGTAAGGGTGTTTGCGGGAAAGCATGGATGGAAGGTCGCGTGATAATTGTTCCGAATGTAGATGAATTCCCAGGACATATTGCATGCAGCTCCTTATCAAAATCAGAAATCGTGTTGCCAGTTATTGTTGATGATCGAGTAAGAATGGTATTAGATATCGATAGTGACGCATTAAACTCATTTGATGAAATTGATGCTGTTTATTTATCGAAGGTGATTTCAATAATTCAAACATTGTATAAAGAATCGTTTGCATGAGAAATCATTTTTGTTGGATAATAATTTTGTTTTTAATCTCGTCGTGTGCGAATAAGGTATCACCTACGGGTGGCGCTAAAGATGTTGTCCCTCCTCAACTTGTTAATGCTATTCCTGAAAACAATTCCGTCAATTTTAATGCATCAGAAATCACATTGAACTTCGATGAGTATGTTCAACTGAATGATGCCTCTAATCAAATTTTAATTTCTCCAATTCCTGGTAAAGCACCCGTAATTAAAGCGTATAAAAAATCTGTGGTTATTACGTTTGATAGTTTGTTGCAATCGAACACAACGTATGCAATCAATTTTGGGAAAGCAATTGCTGATGTGCATGAAGGCAATGTAAATGATACTATCAGATATGTATTTTCTACTGGGGATAATATCGATTCATTGTTTATTCAAGGTAATGTAAGAGATGCACAAACGTTAAAGGCAAGTGCAAAATATAGTTTGTTATTATATGCTATAGTTGATCGTAGCAATTTGGATGAGGTGATAAAAGAAAAGCCAGCCTATTTTGGACGAACAGATGAAATTGGTTTTTTTAAAATCAACAATCTAAAAAAAGGTAGTTATTATCTAATAGCTGTTGATGATAAAAACAATAATTATTTAGTTGATGAAGATGAGTCGACAGGATTTATTAGTGGAGTAATTGATTTGCCAATTAATGATAACCTTACTATTTATTCGTTTAAGCAAGCGCCTAAAAATTTGAAATTAGTGAAGAATACCTTGATTGATCGAACTTCGGGTCTTGTTGTTTATAATCTTCCATCAAAATTAAATTGCAGTGATATTGGCAATAAGTATTCAGATAAAGATTTTTATTTTATTTCAAGTACTAACGGGGATTCATTAACCATAAGTTTAAGAGATACGTCAATTAAAGAAGCACAGTTTAACATCACGAGTGAAGGTGGTGTTAATGATACGGTTCAATTTTCATTTGATGAGAAAAAGTTGAATGCTTTGAGTATGGAATTAAAAACCATCCAAAGTGTTTCTGATACTTTAAGATTACTAAGTAATCACCCATTAAACGAGATACAAAAGCCTGCCTATTTATATCGCGATTCTATTTTGCTTGATTCGATTTATTTTGTTCAGGAAAAAGTGAATCAGTATCGGTTGAATAATTATCAGTTTGCTCGAGGAGTTAGATATCAGCTGATAATTCCTAAAGGGATTGTTCAAGATATTTATGGAAACATTGCTGATAGTATGCAGTGCTATATTGCTTTACCCGACAGAGAGCATTCCGGGAATATTATTGCGCATTTAGAATATACAACAAATCAAAACCCTTTTTTAATTCAGTTGTTAAATAGCGAATATAATGTGGTTAATCAACAACGAATTCTAAAAGGAGTAAACACGAAAGAAGTTCAATTCGAATTTACAACACCTGGTAAATATTACATCAGAGTTGTAGATGATGCCGATAACAATCAACAATTATCGCAAGGAATATTAAATAAAATACAACCAGAAGTAGTATGGATAACAGAGCAGTTTACTGTACGTGCTAATTGGGATTTAGATGTTCAATTAAAACTTATTAAAGAAAATGACAGACAACTCAACGAACCGAATTAATTCATCGAAGGCGCCTGAGCCTGTTGGTTTATATCCGCATGCACGTCGTGTAGGAAACTTATTGTTTTTATCTGGTGTTGGTCCTCGTGAAAGAGGAGAAAAGAAAATACCAGGTGTTGAATTAGACGAGAATGGAAATATTACCTCTTACGATATCGAAGCGCAATGCCATTCAGTATTTCGTAATATTCGTTATATCTTGGAAGATGCTGGATCTAGCTGGGATAAGATTGTGGATGTAACTGTTTTTCTAACGAACATGAAAGATGATTTCAAAACGTATAATCGTATTTACGCAGAGTATTTCAAAGATAATTTGCCTTGCAGAACTACGTGCGAGATTAATTGCTTGCCTACACCAATTGCAATTGAGTTGAAAGTTATTGCAACGATTGATTAATAAATCTTTATTTTTAATTTGAATTAGTTGCTACGGCTTCTTCATTTTCAGGATGCATGTATCTGCTAATTATATTGTGCAAGATGTATATCATCGGAATTAATGCAACTGCAATAATTAATTTAAACACATACCCTATTGCAGCGTTATGTATAAATTCGTTGAACGACCAATACCCTGGTAAAACGAATGCGATAAACTGCACAATGAAGGTGTCGAAAAGCTGACTGATGACAGTACTTGCTGTTGCTCTGAACCAAATCATTTTTCCGTTCGTCATTTTTCTGAATACCCAAAAGAAGTAAACGTCGACTAATTGCGAGCATAAAAAGGCGATGATGCTACCAACAATTATCCACTGACTTTGTCCGAATACTTTTTTAAACGCTATATCATTAACAGGACTAAATGATGTAGCTGGTAAATTAATTCCTATTGTGATAATGAAATAGGTATAGATGATTAAACCGATGGTTATGAACGTAAGTTTGCGTACGCCACTTTTGCCATAGTATTCATTTATCAAATCGGTCATCACAAACACAACGGGCCATAAGATAATACCTATACTCTGCGTGAATAATCCGAAGAACTCTACTAGTTTACCTCCAATTAATTCAGCTACTATGGCGTTGGTTATAAAGAACCCTGCTAGAATTACAAATATTATATCTTGTCTGTTAGATAAATTCATTGGATAGTTTTTTAGGATTCAAACATTCTAATTCATTTTTTCAAATGAAATAATGTAAGAACAATGTTATAGATGTATTTTTTTTTGATCCAAATTGTCTACTTGGTATACATCAGACGATTTGTTTTCTTTAAAGAATATTTTTGCTTTTGATAAAATTGATAGCGCTGTTGTAGAAAAGAACAAGCTTTCAGATGATTTAAGTTTATTCGTAAACTTTGATTCATTTTTATCATTCAATATTGCAAGCATGGCCTGATTAAAATAATAATCCAATGGATAATTCGGACCATCATAATATTGATTAGTCATCTTGTATTTATCATTAGCATCTTTCCATCTATGACTTAAAAAATAGCGCATTGCTTCGATTTCTGATTTCAATTGAAATTGTCCTTGGAAATCCTGCATGGTATCATGTATGATTTTTTCGAGATCGCCAAACATAATAGGATTATACATGCCATCTTTATTTAAAATCATTTCAGTGAAAATGAATTTTCTCCAATAGCATAAATTTTTCCAAGAATTTTTTCGCTCAACACTTTTCCAAGATGTTTTAAAAATCAAATGTTCGGCAGCATTAAAACATTTCTTTGCTTCATCAAACTCACCAAAATGTAAATGAACTATTCCTTTGCTGATTTTTATTGTTGACTTTTGTGCAGTATCACTTTCTTCTAAAAGACTTTCCGCATCATTCAATAGTTTTAATCGATACTGACGAGAAGCATTAGCTGAATAAAGGGCAATCAAACAATTGAATTCTATTTTTTCATTCGTGCTGAATGATTCTTCATTCTGTAGCAGATCTTCAGCGCCTTTGATATAAGTTTTTAATAACTCAGTGGCATTTGGGAATAATGCACCACATCTTAAGATATTTAATAAAATCTCTCTCTTATTCTCTTCGGATGATTCCTCGATTAAAAGCTGCTCAAGGTTTTTAAATAGCTCTTCCGATTCTTTTAATTTTAATATACCTGTATTTTGATCTTGCTCTAATGTGTCTAAAATAAATCCGTAATAAACTCTTAAATAATTATTCTTCGACTGATGAAAAATATTTTGGTATTTATTTAGAAAGTCGTTAATCTTTTCTTTCGGAAGTGATTTTTTATAAAACTCACGACTAGATTTGAAAAGATATAATAATAGTTCGGGTTCATTTTTACTAAGTAGCAACTCTTCAAATTCCTTCGCTTCATCTTGCATCGAGTAAGTAGGATGTGTTGCAAGATCTTCTGTTAACTTAATAGTCTGGCTTTGTAATTCATCTGTCAAGCCTTTTTCAATACTGGTAGAAGGCTCAGATTCCTCTTCATTTAATATCGATTTAAGTTCTTCGTCGAGTGAAAGCAACATCTCACGGTAATGAGCAGCTTTCATTCTTTTGATACGAACCTTCGAAAGTTGTAAAGCATTAAATCCCGGACTCGTTAAATAAAGCTCCAGGATTTTATTAATGAATGATTTGGCTTCTTCACTTTTATTTTCAGATAACTTTAATCGAACATGTTCAATGGCCTCCTTCGTTTTAGGAATGCGGTTTAAGTTCAAAAGAGGTTCAGCACTTTTTTTCAACGAGGCCATAATATCTGACAAGCGATGGTTAATAGATTTTTAACCAGCAGGTTTTTGATTGAGTAAAACTATTACCTTCGTAAAGCAACTTCTACCCAACAATGAAGAAAATACTAACATTCTTATTCACTATTATTTGGCCTGTATCGCAACTACTTGCGCAGTCTACTCAGCCTCTACAGCCATTATCCGACACCAGGGTTTTCACCTATGCTTTTACGCATGCTGAAATATGGCAGGATGATATAACGATTCTAACAGATGCCACTTTAATCATCAAAGCAAACAAAATAATTGCGGTCGGGAATAATATTCCAGTTCCTTCAGATGCCATCATCTATGATTTAAAAGGCAAGCGAATTATCCCTTCATTCATCGATATTTATTCCAACTACGGACAGCCAGAGGTAAAAAGAAATGATCGCGTTAGAGGTCCACAGTACAACACACAAACTAAAGGTGCTTATAGCTGGAATCAGGCAATTAAAGCAGAGTATAATTCATCAGCCAATTTTGTAATCGACGAAAAGAAGGCGAGTGAGATTAGAAATATTGGATTCGGATCAGTGCTTTCATTTCAAAACGATGGTATCGCCCGTGGTTCAGGAGCATTTGTATTATTAGGTAAAAAAGATGAAGGGGCGCAACTGATAAAAGTTAAAGCCGCTGCGATGTATTCTTTTAATAAGGGCAGCTCAACGCAAGAGTATCCTTCCTCATTAATGGGAACAATCGCTTTGTTACGTCAGACTTACTTAGATGCCAATTGGTATAAAACAGTTAAAGAGCGTGATAATAATTTGTCGTTAGCAGCCTGGAACGATTTGCAACTACTGCCACAGATTTTTGAAGTGAATAATTATCGTACACTTTTAAGAGCAGATCGATTAGGTGATGAATTTGGAGTGCAGTATATATTAAAAGGAGCAGGTGATGAATACTTGCGATTGAATGATGTTAAATCTACTGGTGCTAGTATCATATTACCAATTAATTTCCCTGAAGGATATGATGTATCTAATCCGATTGATGCAGCAAATGTTTCACTAGCCGATTTAAGAAACTGGGAGTATGCACCTTATAATGTGTATTGGTTAGATAGTGCTAATGTGAACTATTGCTTAACAATGTCGGGTTGTAAGGATGCAAAAGCATTTTCTAAGAATTTACAACGATTAACAAATACAGGATTAAGTTCTCAAAAATTATTAAAAGCGCTAACTGTTACGCCTGCGAAGCTTCTTAAAATAGATAATCAAACGGGAGCGGTTAAAAAGGATATGTTGGCTAATTTTTTAATTTGCAAGGGTGATGTATTTAAGAAAGACGGATTGATTTTAGAAAATTGGGTAGGTGGTGAACGTTATATCGTTAATGAAGATGATTCGATCGATATTAGAGGAACCTACGATTTAAAAACGCCTGAAGGAAAAACTTTTCAAATGGAAATTACAGGTAGCAAATCACAGCCAGATGTAAGTTTGAAAATAGATACTGTAAAAGTAAAGGTTGAATTCACTAAAGATATTCTTCAATATACATTTCGTTTAGAGGCTATCAAAGGAAAAGGATATACACGTTTAAACGGACAGTTTAATAATTCTACTCGTGAATTCACAGGGCAACTGCAAATGAGTAATGGCGATTGGAATACTTGGGCTGCTAAACAGACATCATCTTATGTTGAACCGAAAGACAGCGGCTCTAATAATTCAAATGTAGCTGTACCATCCTTCTCGGGACTTACTTATCCATTATCAGGATTTGGTCGTACGAAAATTCCGGATAATCATCCTGTATTGATTAAGAATATAACGGTATGGACTAACGAAAAGGAAGGAATTCTGAAAAATACAGATGTGCTAATTTTTAAAGGAAAGATTACCAAGGTTGGAAGTATTGATGAGAAGATGTTGAAGTTGCCAGGACTTGAAGTTATTGATGGAACTAATAAACACTTAACGGCTGGAATGATTGATGAGCATTCACATATCGCTGTAGAAGGTGATGTGAATGAAGGTACAGAATCAATCACAGCTGAAGTGAGAATAGGTGATGTGATTAATTCAGATGATATTAATATTTACCGTCAATTAGCGGGAGGAGTAACTACATCACACTTATTGCATGGTAGTGCAAATGCAATTGGCGGACAAACGGCATTGATCAAATTACGTTGGGGTAAGAACGCAGAGCAAATGAAATTTGAAGGTGCTGATGGATTTATCAAGTTTGCATTAGGTGAAAATGTAAAGCAAAGTAATTGGGGTGATATGAATACTATTCGT
>JBKCGZ010000207.1:0-65210 GCA_046303115.1 Bacteroidota bacterium
CCGATTATCACAGGTTCGGATGCGGAAGGTGCAGGAGAGATGTTTCGTGTGTCGGTATTAAATCCGGAAAATCCTCCTCGCAACGAAGAAGGAAAGATTGATTATACACAAGATTTCTTCGGAAAAGAAACCAACTTAACAGTATCAGGTCAGTTAGAGGGAGAATTAGGAGCAATGGCACTTGGTAAGATCTATACGTTTGGTCCTACTTTCCGTGCGGAAAATTCAAACACCCCTCGTCACTTAGCAGAGTTCTGGATGATTGAACCAGAGATGGCTTTTTATGATATTCATGATAACATGGATTTAGCGGAGGATATGTTGAAGTACTTAATTCAATATGCACTCGACAATTGCAAAGACGATGTGGAGTTTTTGAATAACATGTACGACAAAGAATTATTAGCTCGCTTACAATCGGTAGTTGAAAAACCATTTAAGCGCATGAGCTATACGGAGGCGATTGATGTATTGATGCCACATAACGACAAGTTTGAATTCAAAACAGAATGGGGTACTGATTTACAAAAAGAGCATGAGAACTTTTTAGTGGCTCACTTTGGTGGTCCAGTTATTTTAACGGATTACCCTAAGCATATCAAAGCGTTTTACATGAAGCAAAACGACGATGG
This sequence comes from Bacteroidota bacterium, assembly GCA_046303115.1. Classification (GTDB taxonomy): domain Bacteria; phylum Bacteroidota; class Bacteroidia; order AKYH767-A; family OLB10; genus CAINEC01. Next base: position 633 of record JBKCGZ010000207.1, read on the forward strand.
CAAAACAGTTCGTGCGATGGATGTATTATTCCCATGGATTGGAGAAATCATTGGTGGCTCGCAGCGTGAAGAAGACTATACGAAGTTAAAAACGCGTATGGACGAAATGAATATTCCTGAGCATGAATTATGGTGGTATTTAGATACACGTAAGTTCGGTGCTTGTCCACATGCCGGCTTCGGATTAGGCTTTGAGCGATTAGTTTTATTTGTAACAGGCATGAGTAATATCCGCGATGTGATTCCTTTCCCAAGGACACCGAAGAATGCGGAGTTTTAATGTGCCTGCGAAGCAGAGCCCCGAAAGCCTTCGGGACACGCTTCGAGGCAGGTAATTTAAAATAATGTATTTTGATACAAACAGGTGCGGGCCTATATTGTGCTTGCACTACTATAGGCAAACCCGCACCTGTTTTTTGTTGCGTACAATTACAAAAACCCTTTTATTCCCTCCCCTATTAACCTATATTTGTACTTTCGGTTATGCAAAAATTAGGACTCCATCAGAAGCTTCTTCAGAAGTTATCGCCTCAGCAAATTCAGTTGATGAAATTGTTGCAGGTGCCTGCTGCATCGATGGAGCAACGTATCAAAGAAGAGTTAGAAATTAATCCAGCGTTAGAAGAAGGTGATGAAGAAGAGTTAGAACTTGACAACACTGACGAGGAAACATCCGAAGATGAGCAAGAAGAAAAAGATGATTTTGAAGACGAGAAAGAAGAGGATTTAATTGATAAGGATGATGATTTCGATATAGAAGATTATATTGATGATGATGATATCCCTTATTATAAAACGAATGTAAATAATTCTTCTCCCGATGATGAAAAGAGAGAAACACCAATAACGGTGAGTGTTTCTTTTCAGGATATTTTACTTTCTTCACTCGGACTTTTACCACTCGATAATCATCATTACATTATTGCTCAACATTTAATTGGCAGCTTAGATGATGATGGTTATTTACGTCGTGATTTGAATTCCATCGTAGATGATTTATCGTTCTCTCAAAATATTCAAACCACACACGAAGAGTTAGAAGAAACATTAAAAGTAATTCAAACATTAGATCCTGCAGGAAGTGCAGCGCGTGATTTACGTGAGTGTTTATTGCTTCAGTTAGATCGTAAGAAACTAGAACATCATCCGCATGAAATTGCGTATCGTATCGTTCATGATTATTTTGATGAATTCAGTAAAAAACATTACGAGAAAATTCAGAAGAATTTAGAATTAACAGACGAGCAACTAAAAGAAGCGATTCATGATATTGTTAGTTTAAATCCTCGTCCGGGAGGAGGTTCAGCTGAAGAAACACGTAGCTCACAGCAGATTATTCCTGATTTTATTTTGATGGTGAATAATGGCGAGTTAGAACTTTCTCTAAATTCTCGTAATGAACCTGATCTTCGAGTGAGTCGTTCGTTTCAGGAGATGTTGCAAGCCTATGCTCGCGATAAAAAAAGTGTGAACAAAGAAGCCATCACTTTTATTAAATCGAAGATTGATTCAGCGCGTTGGTTTATTGATGCTATTCGTCAACGACAAATCACTTTGTACACTACTATGCAAGCCATCATGGAGCATCAGAAGGATTATTTCCTGAATGGTGATGAACGTCAGTTGAAGCCGATGATCTTGAAAGATATTGCCGAGATGGTGCAGATGGATATTTCGACAGTATCGAGAGTAGCGAATAGTAAATATGTAGAAACGCCATACGGGACTTTCTTACTGAAATATTTTTTCTCCGAAGGATTACAGACTGATTCAGGCGAAGAAGCATCGAGCCGTGAGATTAAGAAAATTTTAGAAGATGCTATTGGAGGCGAAGATAAACGCAAGCCACTTCCAGACGAGAAACTAGCTGAGTTGCTCAATAGCAAAGGCTATAATATTGCCCGCCGTACGGTAGCTAAATACCGCGAACAATTAAATATTCCGGTAGCACGACTTCGTAAAGAAGTTTAAAATTAATTTTTGTGTTATTCCCTTTTTCTGATTCTAAAAAATAGGGTAAAAAACTTACCTTTGCACTCTACTTTGTGAAGGAAAAGAAATATGTCGCAACATTTATCAGAACAAGAGATTTTTCGTCGTAAGAGTCTCGAAGAATTATTAAGCATGGGTATTAATCCTTACCCTGCTGAGTTATATCCCGTGAATTGTTATTCAGAACAAATTCATACAGGATTTGATGCTAACCCAGATGCCTTTAAAGAGGTAATTGTTGCAGGTCGTATTATGTCGCGCCGCATCATGGGAAATGCATCGTTTGCTGAATTGCAAGATGCGCAAGGAAGAATTCAGCTTTACTTTAAGCGTGATGAAATTTGTCCTGCTGAAGACAAGACGTTATACAATACCGTTTTCAAAAAACTAATTGATACGGGTGATATCATCGGTGCGAAAGGATATGCTTTCCGCACGCAGATGGGAGAACTTTCTATTCACGTTTCTGAATTTACGATTCTTTCGAAGTCGTTGCATCCATTGCCAACAGTGAAAGAAAAAGACGGAGAGGTATTCGATGCATTCAGTGATCCTGAACAGCGTTATCGTCAACGTTATATCGATTTAATTGTAAACCCTCACGTGCGCGAAACTTTTGTGAAGCGTTCGAAGTTGGTGAATAGCATGCGCTCGTTTTTAAATGAGAAAGGATATCTAGAAGTTGAAACTCCTATTCTTCAACCGTTGTATGGTGGTGCTGCTGCGCGTCCGTTTAAAACACATCATAACACACTCGACATGACGCTTTACTTACGTATTGCGAATGAGCTTTATTTGAAGCGTTTGATTGTTGGTGGTTACGATGGTGTATTTGAATTTGCAAAAGATTTCCGCAACGAAGGAATGTCGCGTTTTCATAATCCAGAATTTACGCAAATGGAATTGTATGTTGCGTACAAAGATTATAACTGGATGATGGAGACAGTGGAAGCCATGGTAGAGAAAATTGCTTTAGATCTTCACGGGAAAACAGAAGTACAAGTTGGAGAGCACATGATTAATTTCGCGCGTCCTTGGAAACGTTTTACGATGTATGAAGCGATTCAACATTTTACAGGCGTTGATATTTCTGAAATGAATGAAGATGAGATGCGTGAAGCTGCGAAGAAGTTAGGTGTTGAAGTAGATGCATCGTTAGGTCGTGGAAAAATTATAGATGAGTTATTTGGTGAGTTCTGCGAGCCAAAATTAATTCAGCCTACTTTCATTACGGATTATCCAGTAGAGATGAGTCCACTAGCGAAGAAGCACCGTAGCAAAGAAGGGTTAGTAGAACGCTTTGAAGCGATTTGTAATGGTAAAGAAATTTGCAATGCTTACTCTGAGTTAAATGATCCTATTGATCAACGTAAGCGTTTTGAAGAGCAGTTAGAGTTAGGTAAGCGTGGCGATGAAGAAGCAATGATGTTGGATGAAGATTTCCTTCGTGCCATTGAATTCGGGATGCCTCCTACATCAGGATTAGGAATTGGTATTGATCGTTTATCGATGATCATGACGAACTCTCCTTCTATTCAAGATGTATTGTTCTTCCCTCAGATGCGTCCTGAGTTAACAGGTGCAGGAGTGGTGAAAGAAGAAGCGGTATTAGATGGAGTTCCTTCTCCTTGGGACGAAGTGCTGATGAAAATGGGTATCACAACAAGTCAGCAACTAAAAACAATGAACCCTAATAAGTTGTTTAATGACTTAGGCGGAATGCGTAAAAAACTTAAAATAGAATCCTCTCTTCCTTCTTTAGATGATGTGAAGAGTTGGATGTCGTAATAAGAAAGGCCGGGTAATTCCGGTCTTTTTAATTAAAATGAAAATTATGAAAAAAAGAATTTTATTACTGATTGCTGTTGCAGCGTTTACACTAACTAACGGTTATGCACAGCTGAACGAAGCAAAGGTTACTCCGAATCTTAAAAAGCATATTTCTACGTTAGCTTCTGATGAGTATGGTGGACGAGAGCCAGGAACAAAAGGCGAAGTACTAGCTTATACGTATATCAGCAAGCAGTTTAAAGAAATTGGCCTGAAAGAGAAAGGCACTAATGGCTACTTGCAGGAATTTAAGTTTGTGAAATCCGTAAGTATGGATGCATCTTGCGCTATGACGATTAACAGTCAAGCAGTGAAAGCGAATGATGAATTCTTTTTACTTCCTTACTCGAATGATACAACTATGAGTGGTGTTACAAAGTATTTTAACTACGGAATTATTTCGCCAAAAAATAATTACAACGATTATTCAGAGTTGCAATCAACAGATCGATTGCCTTTTATTCTCGTAATGGAATACGGTACTCCTGATCATGCTGGTCCGCATAGTAAGTACAGTGACGATGCTGACATTCGCACACGTATTGATAATGCTATTAAGTTTGGTGCAACGGGTGTTATCTTTATTAATAGCAGTAAAGATGAACAAGACCCTGAAATCGATTTTAGTAACCGCATTACCGTGAGTAAAATTCCCGTGGCTTTTGTGAAAGGAGCAATGGCTACTGAATTGAAGAATCGAAGTTGTAATGTAACCATGACTACCAAATTGTATAAAGAGGAGGTCAGCGGACATAACATCATTGGATTCATTGACAATAAAGCAGAATACACAGTGGTAATTGGTGCGCATTACGATCACTTAGGTTTAGGCGGACATGAATCGCTTTATCGCGGAGAGCCTGCGGTGCATAATGGTGCTGATGATAATGCCAGTGGCACAGCAGCATTAATTGAGTTAGCGCGTTTTTTAAAAGCAAACGGACCAAAAGGCAATAACTATTTAATCATGGCTTATTCGGGAGAGGAAAAAGGATTGTTAGGCTCTGGTTATTTTGTAAAGAATCCTACGTTATCACTTAGCAAAATGAATTACATGTTAAACATGGACATGGTAGGACGTTTGAAAAAAGAAGATCCAACTGTTTTGATCAATGGTGTAGGAACTTCGGATGCTTGGAAGATTACAATGAACTATATTAAAGTAGATAGTTTAAAAGCGAAGACAACTGAATCAGGTGTTGGCCCTTCTGATCATACTTCGTTTTACTTGAAAGATATTCCTGTGTTGCATTTTTTCAGTGGGACACATAACGATTATCATAAACCAAGCGATGATGAAAATTTAATCAACTATCCTGGTGAAGTTGCTATCATGAATTACATCGTTCAATTAGTACAACGATTAGATGATAAAGGAAAATTAAATTTCATCAAGACAAAAGAAGAGACGAATGAAGATGCACCTCGCTTTAAAGTAACTTTAGGTGTTGTTCCTGATTATGCATTTGATGGAGCAGGAATGCGTATTGATGGCGTAAGTGAAAATAAGCCCGCATCGAAAGCAGGATTAAAAGCAGGAGATGTTGTAACGCAGATTGGAGAAGAGAAAGTGGTGGATATGATGAGTTACATGAAAGCACTCGGTAAATTTTCAAAAGGCGATGTTGTTCCTGTGAAGATTTTGAGGGATAAGGTGGAGATGGTGGTGAGTGTTACTTTTTAAAAATATTTTATTTTTTAAAAAAGGGAGAAATATAAATTTCTCCCTTTTTTTATGAAGTGTTAGAACACATTATTACTTTTCTTTATACTCAAGCCGTATAGGCTCCTACTTTTTTCTGTAGCAAAAAAAGTAGGCAAAAATGCCACCGCTGTAAAATAATTGCGGAGCTACCTTCATGCGCAACGGAAATAATCGAACTCACCCTGTAGTAAAAATATACTACAGGTCTCAAACACCGCTTATTTCTAATCGTTGCTTATTCCGGTATCTAATTTCCGCAATTGTTTTAAGGCGGAATTTTGTTTAGTATATAACCAAAAATTTAAAAAAATATTGGCCTCAGTTTATTCGGTTTTTGACGAAGGTAAAATTGCGTTAAGCAAATTTAGAAGTTCCGAGCCTGTGAGGAAATCACTGAATTTGTAGCAATTTTAACAAGGAAAAAATTTGCTTGCAAAAGAATAAAGTGCAGCCTTGACTTTTTCTTTGGTTCTTTCATTTTGTGTCAAGACAAAAGAAAGAACTTCCCCAAATTTATCATAAATTTAGAATTACAATAGAATGAATAATTGCATATTAAATTGTTATTCAAAATGCTCATTAATCCAAAAAAATGTGTTATCATTTAAACTTCTCTTCAAGAGTATAAAATATTTAATAATACTAAATTTGCAAACGAAATGACCAACGAAGAAGTAGAAAAAATAATCAACGAAGTATTCCCGGGATTAACCTTATACTATCGTGATGCAGATTTATCGAAGGAAGTAATTTCGAATTATCAATCGCGACAAATTATAATGGAACCAGCATTTGTTGATTGCTCGTATATGGGAGGATTCCCGACAGGAAATACGCGTTATTTAATTGCGAGTAATAAAGCGGCGGATTTAGGTCGTGTGCAACCGGAAGTTGCTAAATACGGAATGATGGTATTAAATGCAGGCTCGTTTTTTAAAGTATTAGACATCTACGAAATTGACGGCTATACGCAGGTGTTACTCTTGCATATTCCTTCGCAGGCGGTCGACTTTTTCAAGATCACGAATTCGAACTTAGAGCAAACCGTGATTGATAAATGTCGCGCACTATTTGAAAAGCGAATGACAGATGCAATCGTTCCTGAGCTCAACGAAGAGGGCTGGAAGCAACGAGTTGACTTCCCGTTAGGAATGAGTAAAGAAGGGAAATTGTATTTTCAGGAATAAAATCTATTTATATAATAATAAAAAAAGTCCCGAGCTTTTACACTCAGGACTGGGTTGGTTTATGGTTAGATTGTATTTTTTATCCGCTGCAGCTAATGCAACCATCTGGATTATCTAATGAACATGTAATCTGATCAGCAGCACTTACATAATCTGTTGTAAACTCTTCTTGTGAAGGTGCTGTTGAAGTTGTTGATGCAGTTGATGATGGTGTTGCCGCAACTGCACTTGTAGCTGTAACAACCATTGCTTCTGTATTTACAGATGCTACTTCAGCAGCAACTGGTTTTGCGTCGTATTGTTTATCGACAGTGAACTTAATTGCTGATGCAGCAGGCTTTGTTCTTAAATAATACATACCTGTTTTTAGTCCGCGCTCCCATCCGTAGAAATGCATGGATGTTAACTTAGCGAAATTCGGTTCAGCAATGAATAAATTCAACGACTGACTTTGGCAGATATAAGCACCACGATCAGCAGCCATATCGATGATTGTACGTTGTTTAATTTCCCAAACTGTTTTATATAATTCTTTAATGTCTTGAGGAATTTCAGGAATATGTTGAATTGAACCATTTGCTGCGATGATCTTATTCTTCATTCCATTATCCCATAATCCTAAACGCACTAAGTCCATTAATAAATGCTTGTTCACCACGATGAACTCACCGCTTAATACACGACGGTTATAGATATTCGTTGTATATGGTTCGAAACATTCGTTGTTACCTAAAATCTGAGAAGTAGATGCTGTTGGCATTGGAGCAAGTAATAATGAATTACGTACACCATACTTCTTCACTTCTTCACGAAGTACATCCCACTCCCAACGGTCTGTTGGTGTTACATTCCACATATCAAACTGGAATATACCTTGAGAGATTGGAGATCCTTCGTAAGTTGAATAAGGTCCTTCTACTTTAGCTAAATCTTTTGAAGCTGTCATCGCTGCGTAGTAAATCGTTTCAAAGATTTCACGATTCAACATTCTTGCTTCTTCACTTTCAAAAGGATAACGCATTAAAATAAATGCATCTGCTAATCCTTGCACACCTAATCCGATAGGACGGTGACGCATATTGCTATTACGAGCTTCTACAACTGGATAATAGTTCTCGTCGATGATACGATTTAAGTTCTTCGTAGCAACGTACGTAATTTCAAATAGCTTTTGATGATCAAACTTACCGTTGTTTACGAAACGAGGTAATGCGATAGAGGCTAAGTTACAAACCGCTACTTCATCTGGAGCTGTATATTCAACAATCTCAGTACATAAGTTTGAACTCTTGATTGTACCTAAATTTTTCTGATTGCTCTTTTCGTTACAAGCATCCTTGTATAAAATATAAGGAGTACCTGTTTCAATTTGTGATTCTAAGATGGCTGTCCATAATTCACGAGCAGGAATTGATTTTCTTGCACGGCCTTCAGCTTCGTAGCGAGTATATAATGCTTCGAACTCTGCTCCGTAGCACTCATCTAATCCTGGTGCTTCATTCGGACAGAACAAACTCCATTGACCTTCTGCTTTTACACGCTTCATGAATAAGTCGCAAATCCAAAGTGCATAGAATAAATCACGAGCACGTAATTCTTCTTTACCGTGGTTTTTCTTTAACTCAAGGAATTCGAAAATATCTGCATGCCAAGGCTCTAAGTAAACTGCGAAAGAACCTTTACGCTTTCCACCACCTTGATCTACGTAACGAGCAGTGTCGTTGAATACGCGTAACATCGGAACGATTCCGTTACTTGTTCCGTTTGTACCACGGATATAAGAACCCGTTGCACGGATATTATGTAAGCTTAGTCCGATACCACCAGCCGACTGAGAAATCTGAGCTGTTTGCTTTAATGTATTGTAGATTCCCTCAATACTATCGTTTTGCATCTGTAATAAGAAACAAGAACTTAATTGTGGTTTTGGAGTACCTGAATTGAATAAGGTAGGCGTTGCATGTGTAAACCAACGCTCACTCATTAAGTTATACGTTAAAATAGCCGACTCGATATCTGTTTTATGGATACCAACCGAAACGCGCATTAACATATGTTGCGGACGCTCCACTACTTTTCCGTTGATTCTTAATAAGTATGATTTTTCTAAAGTCTTGAAACCGAAATAATCATATCCAAAATCACGGTCGTATATAATACTTGAATCCAGAATATCGGAATTCTTTTCAATGATCTCCATTACATCATCTGCAATTAAAGAAGCATTCTTTCCTGTTTTAGGATCAATGAAAGTATAAAGGTCACGCATTGTTTCCGTGAACCCTTTCTTTGTATTCTTATGTAAGTTAGAAACCGCGATGCGCGATGCAAGTTGCGCAAAATCAGGGTGACGCGTAGTTAAAGAGGCAGCCGTTTCAGCAGCAAGGTTATCCAGCTCCGTTGTGGTAACTCCATTAAATACCCCTTCAATTACTTTTTGTGCAACCATCTGTGCACTAACATGGTCTGGCGAAAGGCCATAACATAGCTTTTGAATACGGGCAGTAATTTTGTCGAACTTTACTGTTTCCTGTTTACCATCTCTTTTAATTACGAACATAAGTTTAAAGCGTTTTTAGATTGTGGTTATTACTATTATTTTAACTCTTTTGGTTTTTTCCGGACTTAAAAGAGGCGACGACTCCGCTGACAACTATTTATTGCCTTATTTAAGTGCTCTAGAAACTGATTTGAGTTTGAAAACCAGCGCTTTCCCGTTTCCGGGTCCGACTGCTGTAGCCGGTTACAAATCAAGTTAAAGATACGCTCATTCCCAAGCCCTATTTATCCACAATTGACTGCATTTTTCAACAAAATAGCGGTTGCAAAATTTATTCGCGAAAAAACTTTTTTACTTGAAAAATTATCTTATTTAGAAAAAAGAATTTGCATTTTAACTGCCCTATTTGCCCCTTTTCCCTACGTATATACTTAACGTTAGAAATGAAATTAAATTGCATTTTTTATTTCAAAAGCACAATCTTCTGCAGCTTCAAAAATTAAATCGTGCGCTACACCAACAAATATTTTTTGTTTTACCGTTGGAAGTATTTTCTTTAATTCTTCTGCCACCGCCTGATACATCGGTGTACACTTTTCGCCAAGCAATATTGTAACAGGCATCGTTAGTTTTCTTAACGCTTCCGCGGATGCGATTGTTGCAGGGGCTTGCTGATACACTAAATGAAATAATGAACCAGCATTCGCAATCATATCTTTTTTTATTTCCTCCGGAAGTGTATTAAATCCTTTACCACCGATAGCATAGTCTAACAAAGTTTTCACAGCCAATGCAGGGTCGCCTGATTCAAACGTGGCTTTAATATTTTCAAAAGCATTTATTCGGATGTTGATGATCTCTTGATAAACAGGATTATCATTCACCAGCGAAGGCAAGGTTGCTTCAGCAAGAAATAAATGTTTTATTAGATGAGGTGCTAACACAGCAGCACTCGCTGCAACCAATCCACCATATGAATGTCCTAATAATATTACCTCTTTCAACTCCAACGCCTCCATGAAGGCAACAAGGTCACGGGCATGCGTATCCGCTCCATATACTCCTGAAGGATTCGGATGATTTGGTAAATGAAATCGCTGCGAAAAACTAATCACGCGAAAATCACGAATGAGATGATCACGTAAAAAAGCAACATGATTACAACTGGCTGCTGCGCCATGCACAAATAAAAATGTTGGTGCACTGCGACCATTGAGGTCACTCAAAGGACCTGCATCAGAATAATGCAGGATGGTATCATTAATAGCAATCGTTTTTAATCTCGACATTAAAAATCAGGTAATACAGGTTTGTTATTTAATACAAGGTCAACGCTGTTCATCACATCCGAAGTTAACAATGGTAGAGCATCAATCGCTTTTAAATTTTCTTCCAATTGGGGAACTTTACTCGCACCTAAAATAACCGTACTTACATTCGGATTTTTCAAGCACCATGCAATACCAAATACAGGAAGTGATACATTGATATCGTCTGCAATTTTCTTAATTGCCTTTACTTTATTGATGCGTTCTTCCGTTAGATTTCTTTCTTTCAACCACTCTAATCCTTCAATAGAAAGTCGTGTGTCGGTAGGATTATCAAATAAATATTTTCCTGATAAAACTCCACTCGCTAATGGCGACCAGATAGTAGTTGCTAATCCTTGATGTTTGAACAAATGCAAATAATCATCTTCCATTTTTTTACGCTCCAGCATATTATACTGAGGCTGCTCCATTACTGGAGGAATCAAATGATGACGAGCTGCTTCTAAATGCGCCTGTAAAATTTCTTGTGCACTCCACTCAGATGTTCCCCAATATAAAATCTTGCCTTGCTGAATCAAGTAATTCATCGCCTGAACTGTTTCTAAAATCGGCGTTTGCTTATCAGGACGATGACAATAATATAAATCGATGTAATCAACTTGCAAACGCCTTAAAGCTGCATCGCATCCTTCAATAATATGCTTACGACTTAATCCGCGTTGATTCGGTTTGTTCTCTTCAAATCCGAAGAACACCTTACTCGAAACCATGTATGAGCTACGCGTCCATTTTACTTTACTGAGAATATTTCCCATTACCTCTTCACTTTTTCCGCGTGCATAGATTTCTGCGTTATCAAAAAAGTTAATGCCAGCATCGTAGGCTTTAATCATCAATTCTTCTGCGGTTGTATCGGCTATTTGCTTTCCAAAAGTCAACCATGTTCCGAAGGAAAGAGCGCTTATTTGTAATCCGGTGCTACCAAATTTTCTGTATTCCATGTTTTTAATATTTCAGGTGAAAGTACAACTTACAAACGATTAAATTTCGATTGTGTCAGTAGAAAATGATAGTTGATTTTATTTCAGATAAATAAATTTTAGGCATGTTGAATTTTGCCCACCAAAAAATACATATCAATCTTACCTTTATTTTTTGCTTCTATCTTACCTCGGTGTTCACATTGATACTGATCTTTAATCAAATCATAGGTTGCACCCGACAAATTAATTTTGTTGACTTCCCCACTGCTTTCTAAACGGGAAGCTGTATTAACGGTATCACCCCAAATGTCGTAGGAGAATTTTTTTATTCCTACAATTCCGGCAATCACAGGACCTGTATGAATTCCAATTCGTATTTCAAAAAACGGTTTGTTATTTTTTATTCGCTCTTGCTTTAAACTTTCCATGAATAAAATAATTTCTTCCGCTGCCATCACCACATCTATTGGATGAGTAGTATTTGTGGTTGGTAATCCACCAGCCGCCATGTACGCATCTCCAATTGTTTTTATTTTTTCAATATTATACTTCCCCATTATTTTATCGATGCCTTTAAAGCAGGTATCAATTTCTGTTACCAATTCTTTCGGAGAAAGCATTTCTGATATAGTTGTGAAGCCTTTAAAATCAGTAAAGAGAACTGTTACACTATCGAAATTTTTTGTTTCAGCCTTTCCTTTTTTCTTCAACTCTTGTGCAGTATCAAAAGGAAGGATGTTCAGCAATAACTCATCAGAACGCTTTTTACCTTTAATCATAACCACTAAAAGCAATACAATAAGAACGACTATTCCTGCAGCAGAGATTAAACCAATACGTTGCTTTTGAATTTGCGAATCAGCAATTGCTTCCTTCTGCGCGTATTGTAAACTATCGGATAATTTTTCCTTTTCATAATTGAAATTAAGCTCTTTTTCAACCATTGATCGCTCATTATCGGTATTCTTGATGGAATCGCTAATCTGCTTATAAATTTCAAAATATTGAAGAGCCTCCTCCATATTACCCATTGCTTTATTGCTTTTGTACAAGCAATCGCAGGCATCACTTCGCAAAGGAGGGATTTTTAATTCTGCTGCTGCATCGTATGCCGACTGACACCATTTTTTTGCTGTTGCATAGTCGCCACTCTCATTATAAACTAATCCCTTATTTAAACTAGCAATAATTTGAAATCGTTTATTGCCAATTTTTTTAAATATGGTAAATGCACTGTCGGTAGAAGCTAACGACTTTTCAAAATAAGAAGAAACGACTAATTTATTAATATTCTCTCTTTTACTTTCAATTGTCCCAAGCTCATAGTACACATATCCTATATTTCCATAGGCTACTGCAGCTTGTACGGGATTCTTATCAGGATTAATAAACTTTAAACTTTCATTATAAAATTGCAGTGATTCTATATGACGCTTTGTTGCTCCGTAAATATTACCCAAAAGACTAAGTGAGGTAGCGACACGCACAGAATCACCGATGACACGATTAATTTTCAAGGCTTTTTTATGATACTCCTCTGCCTTAACATTATTTTCCTGTCGCTCGTAAATTTGTCCTATTACACTATAACAATCAGCGATCAGATTTTTGTCTTTCAATTGTTCACTAATCTTTAAGGCTTGCTGTGCATATTCGAGTGCTTTAGGATATAACCCTTGAATTAGGTACGTTCGTGCTCGAGTTAATTTATTTAATTCAACTTGATCCAAACTATCGACTGTAGTCATTTTTCTAATTAACGCACTTGATTCCTCCAGCATAATCAAAGCACTATCAGGATTGGTGTTCGTAAGAATATCCGCAGCTTTATGAAACGATTCTATCCGAGATTTCAGATTTAAAGAAGTATTGTTCCCTGCTTTTATATGATCTTTTAAATTGTTTTGCGCTTTTGCTTGAAAGACAAATAAAAACAATATTAGCAAGGGTATATTCTTCATTAAATAGTGTTTTGAAAGTCTTGTTGAATATCAGTAAGGAATGTTACTTGATTCGAATAATTTTGATAATGTTCAAATGTATTTATTTCTCTGATAGCCTTTAGAAAGTTACTCAAGAATTTACCAATATTGTTTTCAGTACTTATTCTTAATTTAATTATCGGACAATTGGAGGTAAATTATGAGCATATTTTTACTGAAATATGGCTTAAAATCAAAGAGTTTTATTTGACTTGTGTGGCAAAATGTCGTAATTTGCTTAACATATTTATATGTTACCAACCACCACATTGCAATACATCGAACTATTATTCGAAATTTGCGATATTCATCCTATAAATAACAGATGAAATAATTTACTTATTAAAACCAGTTGTTAACCTATACAAATCCTTTACAAATGTTTCGTTTATTTACTCTTTTAACATCACTATTAATAGGAAGTGTTGCAAATGCTCAAGTATTTTCAGGTGATAATGCCAAATCTATCAACAAAAACTTATCAGAGGTTAGATATGATAACAGAAGCACTGCACCACTTTACATGCAATTTTTACCTTCCTCGTCTATATCATCGAATGAAGGCATCAGTGGGATTGCAAGTATATTAGGAATGTCGAGTGTAGACTCATGGCAACTAATAAGAAATGATAAAGATGATTTAGGGTACACGCACAACCGTTATCAGCAATATTATCAGAACATAAAAGTTGTTACAGGAGAGTATATCCTACATATTAAAGGATCGAAAATTGTTTCTGCAAATGGAATTTTTTACAAACCAATTAATATTTCCACAATTGCAGAACTTACACAACAACAAGCATTAGATCAGGCGAAGAAAGATATAGGGGCCACCAAGTATTTATGGGAATGTTCGGAAGCGGAACAAATTGCACTTAGCGGAAAAGTATATTCACCTAGTGGAGAATTAGTCATTCTTCCCTCTTTAAATGGTGATAAAAAACAAAAACCAATTTTATGTTGGAAGTTAGATGTATATGCCACCACACCACATGAGCGATACAATGTTTACGTAGATGCTAATTCAGGAAAAGTTGTTTTTAAAGAAAATAGAATTTGTACAGTTACAACTAACGGTACTGCGGTAACTAAATATAGCGGAACACAAACTATTAAAGTGGATAGTTTATCAGCCACTAGCTATCGTCTTCGTGAATATTCACGTGGTGCTGGTGTTGAAACATATAACATGCAAAAAGGTACTAGTTACGCTTCTGCTGTAGATTTTACTGATACCGATAATTTCTGGAACACAACAACTAATCAAGATGACGCGGCTTTAGATGCTCACTATGGAGCTGAAAAAACATACGATTATTATTTCATTAAACACAATCGTAATAGTTACGACAATCTAGGAAGCGTTTTAAGATCATACGTTCACTACAGCAATTCTTATAACAATGCATTTTGGAATGGAAGCGTTATGACGTATGGTGATGGAAACGGAACTACCTTCTCTCCTTTAACAGAATTAGACATTGCAGCGCATGAATTATCACATGGAGTAACTGAGTTTTCATCCAACCTGATTTACTCTTATGAGTCGGGCGCATTAAATGAGTCATTCTCTGATATCTTCGGAGTTTCAGTTGATTTTTATGCAAACCCTTCAACGGCAAATTGGATAATTGGAGATAAAAGTTATACCCCTGCGACTCCTGGCGATGGAATACGCTACATGAATAACCCTAATCTTGCGGGTGACCCTGATACGTATCTAGGAACAAATTGGTACACTGGAACGGCCGACAATGGAGGTGTTCATTATAACAGTGGAGTACAAAATTTCTGGTATTACTTGTTATGCACAGGTGGCAGTGGAACAAACGATAAAGGTTTTATTTACAATGTAAGTAGTATAGGCATTAATGATGCAGGATTAGTTGCTTATAGAAATAACTGTTTCTATTTAACAAGCGGTTCCCAATATTCCGATGCTGCTTTTTATGCCATTAAATCGGCAAATGATTTATTCGGAAATTGCTCTTTCAAATCGCAACAAGTAAAAAATGCATGGGATGCTGTTGGTGTAGTGACTAACTCGTTAAACTCTTTAGCAGCAACTACTATTGTTGGTGGAAGTTGTTTAGGGGCTCCACTACAACTGAGTGCTTCAGGTGGGGTTACATTTAGTTGGACAGGCCCGAATGGATTTAGCTCTACGCTACAAAACCCTGTTATTGCAAATGCATCAAACAGCAACAATGGAACATACTCATGTGTTATAACTGATACTAACGGATGCGTTGGAAATTCAAGCATCAAAGTAAACCTCAATAATTCTCCATCAATCACAGTAGCTGGTGGAGGATTAATTTGTAACGGGTCTTCCGTTCAATTAAATGCTAACGGTAGTGTATATGGGCAAGGACAAAACAATGGAAACAATACTACTCCATTAGCTCTTCCTGATTATCCAACAGCGGGTGTTTCATCAACCATTACGATTAGCGGAAGTACAAACGCAAGTTCTCTTATTTCAGTTACAATCGATTCTTTAATTCACACCTATGATGCAGACTTAAAAATAGAACTAATTTCACCTTCTGGCTCATCTATTATTCTCGCTAATAGTGTAGGTTCTAGTGGAGATAACTTTATCAGAACAAAATTCGTCCCAGTTGGCACATCCATTAACAATGGCATTGCGCCATTCACAGGTTCATATGCACCATCACAATCTTTTTCTTCACTTTCAGGATCTGCTAATGGAACATGGTCAATAAAAATTACGGATCTTGGTGCTGTGGATATAGGTACTTTATATAAATGGTCGATAGAGTTGCCTGCAAACTCAATTACTTCTTACAACTGGACGCCGAGTACAGGACTTAATAATGCAAGCATTAACAATCCAATTGCTAGTCCTGCACAAGCAACAACTTATACAGGTGTTGCTACAGATCAAAATGGATGTACTGCTTCAGGTACTGCAATAGTTGATATTGGAACATTAACCTTATCTGAAACTCATACCGATGTAGCTTGTAATGGTGCTTCTACAGGAAGTGCAACTGTAAATGTAACTGGAAATATTTCAGGAGCTGTATCTTACTTATGGAATAATGGTGAAACAACTTCTAGTATTAACAATTTAAATGCTGGTCAATATAGTTGTGTTGTTACTAACGGTAACGGATGTACTTCATCACAACAAATAATCATTAATGAACCTTCATCATCTTTAAGTGGTCCATTAGATTTTACTAATGAAACTTGTCAGGCATCAAATGGAGTAATTAGTATTTCAATATCAGGAGGTGTTGCACCGTATAGTACAACTTGGAGCAACGGAGGATCAGGAACAACCATAAATAATCTACCAGCGGGAACGTATCAGGCAACAGTAACTGATGCGAATGGTTGTGTATTAACAAATACAGTAACCCTAACAAATATTGGAACACCGTCAATTGGTACGATAGGTACAATATCAGGGACAAAAAATGGGGTTTGTCCGGGTAGTACAAAAACATATTCTATTCCTGTTATTACTAATGCAACTAATTATAATTGGGTTGTGCCAGCAAATTCTTCTATTCTTAGCGGACAAGGCACAAACACTATTACTGTAAAATTCGGTTCGACATTTACATTTGGGAATATTAACGTTTATGGAAGTAATACTTGTTCAAACACGAATACTGTAACATCTGTTATAAGAAGCGCACCTGCAACACCTGGGACAATCACAGGTCCAATTACGAATTTATGTGGTGCAACAACAACGTATAGTATAAACAATGTTTTAAGTGCAACTTCGTATACATGGACGGTGCCTACGGGGGCTACAATTGTTAGTGGACAAGGAACAAAAGCTATTCAAGTGTCATGGCCATCAACAAATATTAGCAATCAGTCAATTTGTGTTACAGCTAATAATGCTTGCGGCAGTAGCTTACCCAAATGCTTAACAGCAGTTTCAACAATTCCTTTAAGACCAGCAAAAATTACCGGACCATTAAGTGTATGTGCTGGACAAACCAATCTAACGTACAGCGTTACCGCCGAGCCTGGAGTAACTTATACTTGGGGTATTCCTAGTGGAGGTAGTATATTATCAGGACAAGGAACAGCAAATGTAACTGTGAAATGGGGTACTGCAAACGGAAGCATTCGTGTAACTGCAAGCAATGCATGTGGTGCACAAGCTATCAAATATCAATCTGTAAGTGTAACATGTAGAACAGCAGAATTCGCAAGTAACAATATTACATTATTCCCAAATCCTAATAATGGAAATGCAACAATCGATTTAGGAAGTGTGAAATCTTTTACTGTTTTAGTAAATGATATGTTAGGGCGTCAGATTATTCGTAAAGAAAGTTTTAATGATAGCTATCAACTAAATTTAGGAGATCAACCAAAAGGAGTTTACATGGTTTCTGTAATACTTGAAAATGGTGACAAAAAAATCTTTAGAATGATTATTCAGTAATCAATCAGCAATAGGCAAAGAAAAATAAAAACGACTTCCGAAGCCAGGGTAAGATTCTATATTTAACTCTGAGTTTTGTTTGTGTAAAAATTCCTTTACAAGTTGAAGGCCTAATCCATGACCTTTTTCATTTGATATACCTGAAGTACTAAAAGAAATTCCTCTTTTAAAATCTGATATTTCTTTTTCTGTCATCCCTTTCCCGAAATCTCGAATACTTAATTCGCAGTTGTTTTCTAAACGAGAAATAGATAATTGCACCTTACTTCCGTTAGTTGAAAATTTAATGGCATTTGAGATTAAATTTCTAAAAATTGCGTCCAACATATTTTTATCTCCCAATAAAAATACTCCATTAGCAGTATTTATAAATTCTATTTCAATTCCTTTTGATTGTCCAACAACTTCAACTTGCTCTTTAACATACGATGTAATAGTATTTACATCTAATCTTTCAATATTAACATTAATTGCAGTCGATTGTGACTTTGCCCATTTAATAAGCTCCTCAATTAATAATAAGAGTTTGTTCGACTTTATTTTAATCTGACTAATAATATCTTTTTGCAAAACAGGGTCAATTTCCTGCTCCGTAAAAACATTCATAGCTGAATTAAGTGCAATAATTGGAGAGCGTAAATCATGAGATATAACAGACATCATTTTATCACGCGTATACAATGCCGAAAGCAATTGATTATTTTTAATTTCAAGAAGCTCCGTTTTATCAATTAACTTATTATGGGTTTCGGTTGTATAACGTATAAAGTAAATTAATTCAATTAGACAAAATATCCCTACTCCAACTGTATTTGCAATTTTATCAGATTGGAGATGAGCATAATCTCTATGGTTGGAATCAAGATGTAGATCAAGAATACTTAATACAATCAGAACAAGAATAGTTGAAAAAACTAAAATGTAACCTGTTATTTTTTCACTACCTTGAAACATTACTAATCCACCAATAATTAGCGGGAAAAAATACATGAAAACTAACGAATCCATACCCGTAATTAAGCATAGAGCAGTAATTATTAAACTAATCTGGATATAGTTTAATAGTTTAGAAAAATAAAACTTGTCGATTTTGAATAGATAAAAACTAACTAACGTGAATGGTAATGCACAAATTGTAGCATATGCTTGCATCTCATCTTTGTAATACAGGTTTACAAAGAAAAATACGATAATATAAATACCTATTACTTTTAATAACCCACCATGTACTTTTTTCGAATGTTCTAACGCAAAGCTTTCCGTTTTTATTGATGAATTTGACATTTTTTCTGAGTAAGTAAAGATTAAAATTAATCTTTTAAATGAAAATAGCCCGAAATATTCAAAATATTTAAAAAAAATTAACAATAGTTTTTTCTAAAATATCTAAAAAGAGAAATTAATGATCAATTCTTGTAATATAATTTACTAATCAGCAGAATGAATAGGGACGGAAAAATAAAACCTACTACCTTCACCTAAACTAGATTCAACCTCGAGCTCTGAGTTTTGCTTTTTCAAAAACTCCTGTACTAATTGCAAGCCTAAGCCATGACCATTTTCATTGGCAGTTCCTGAAGTGGTGAATGTATTACCACTTTTAATATCGTTCATTTGCTTTTCAGTTAACCCCTTTCCAAAATCTTTTATACTGAATTCACATTTATTATTTTTATCTACTGCAGATATAATTAACTTACTCCCTACATCCGAAAATTTGATAGCGTTAGAAACAAGATTTCTCAAAATTGTTTCCATCAGATTTTTATCACATAAAATAAATTCAGTTGCAGGATTAAAATTAAAATCCAATTCCAATTCAATTTTTTTAGTTGCACCTATTAAACTGATTAAGTCTGATAAATATTCTTTGAAATGTGCGATACTTATTTTATCGATGGTACAATTGACTGATTCTGATTGCGACTTTGTCCAAGCTAATAAATCATCAATCATTGTTAATAGCTTAATAGATTTCTTTTTAATATCCCCTACAATTTCTTTTTGAAAGGCTGGATCAATTTCCTGATCAGAAAAAATATTCATTGCTGAATTCAATGCGATTATTGGTGATCGTAAATCGTGAGAGATTACTGACATCATTTTTTCTCTTGTATAAATTACTGCGGTAAGCTGATCATTTTTTTTTCTGAGCTCAAAAGCTTGATTAACCAAACTTTTACGAATATGACCCATACTCATATTAGCAAAAAACAGTAATAGAATACAAAGTCCACAAACACCAATAATATTTACAAACTGATCTGCCTTAAGATGTTCTGCATCTAAGTGTATTGAACCATAAGGCTGTTCAACTCTCGTTACTAATAATAACAAGATAACAATATTTCCTGAAATTACATATCCACTCATTTGTTGCTTTCCCTGAAAAATAATTAAAGTGGCTATAATCAAAGGGAAAAAATATAAAAACATTAATGACATTACACCTGCCAAGACAGCTAAAACCGTTATCGTTGCTAAAATATTTACGAGATTAAATAATTTAGAAGCATAAACAAATCCTTTATTATAAATGAAGTATGAGGTTGACACTAATACAAGGGAAATAGCAGTAGCATAGGCTTGTTGAACATCGTTTAGATAAATATTAATAAAAGTATAAACTACACTATAAAAAGCAATTATTTTCATCATCCATACATGCATGATATTGGAATAATCCATTAATATATCATCTGAGGTGTTTTGCGTATTATCGGAAATGGCCATAAAAGAAAAATGCTTTGTTTATTTTGGTAAAGCAAAGCATTTAAATCGGTAATAGCAAGTTTCAACGAGTTATTCGGTCATTTATTTGCCATTTAACCGATCGCTTGTGTTAAATCAGCAATTAAATCATCAATATGTTCAATTCCTACACTTAAACGTATTAATCCATCCGTAACCCCAGCCTTTTCTCTTTCTTCCTTCGGAATAGATGCATGTGTCATAGTTGCTGGATGATTCAAGAGTGATTCAACTCCTCCTAACGACTCTGCAAGAGAGAATACGCGCACTTTAGAAGCCATTGCAAAGGTTTCTTCTAATGTTGCATCTTTTAGCGTGAATGAAATCATTCCACCAAAGCGTTTCATCTGATTTTTAGCGATATCATGATTAGGGTGATCAGGGAATCCTGGCCAGTATACTTTATCCACTTTCGGGTGATTGCGTAAAAAGTTGGCGATTACTTCTCCATTATCGCAGTGGCGATCCATTCTTACATGCAATGTTTTTATTCCACGCAAGACCAAAAAGCTATCCATCGGTCCTGGCGTTGCCCCACAAGAATTATGGATAAAAGCGAGGCGATCAAATAAAACTTTATCATTTGTACAGATAGCACCCATCACCACATCGCTGTGTCCGCCTAAATATTTAGTTACCGAATGCATTACAATAGTAGCACCCATCTCTAACGGATTTTGCAAATAAGGAGAGGCAAATGTATTATCAACTACTAAAATTAAATTGTTATCCTTAGCAATTGTAGCACACTTTCGGATATCTATGATTTGCATAGTTGGATTCGTTGGTGTTTCTACCCAAATCATTTTTGTATTTGCATTGATATGATTTTTTATCGCATCCGCATCATACATATTCACAAAATGAAATTTGATTCCCAGTGGTTCAAATATCTTCGTGAACATACGATAACTTCCACCATATAAATCATTCGTAGCAATCACTTCATCACCTGGCAACAATAATTTTATAATTGCATCAGAAGCTCCTTGTCCGCTGCTAAAACATAATCCATAACTTGCGTTCTCCAATGCTGCAATACATTGCTCTAGTGCAGTACGCGTAGGATTTTTACCTCTTGCATAGGCATAACCTTTATGTACACCTGGTGATTCCTGTACATAAGTAGAAGTTTGATAAATAGGCGTCATGATTGCACCCGTTGTAGGGTCAGGTTCTTGTCCTGCATGTATCGCTTTGGTTGCAAATTTTGAATTCTGATTCATTGCTTAATTTATGTGCTGTAAAAGTATAGTATTCCTCTGAAAACAAAAAAGGCGAGAGATTTTATCCTTCGCCTTTTTAATATTACAATTCGTATTATTTTATGGATGCATTGACATCACAAAGTTTACGTTGTTAAATTCAAATACTGGATAATCGTATGGGTCAACATATCCATCTCCATTTATATCTGTACTTAAATATCCCAGTGCAAATGTCACATTGTCGAGTTCAAATGATGGATAATCATATGGGTCTACAAACTCATCTTGGTTAAAATCACCTGAATACATCGCAAATACTCCTGTCTCAACTTCAATCATGTTACCTCCGTAGGCTTGCGTTGCAGCAGTTGTAAAGTCGTAAGTTGTGGTTGTTCCAAATGTTATTGCTGATGCACTCCATGTGTTAATTGTATTTCTATGTCGCAACGAAACATAGTAACTATTGCCAATTACACTTCCTGATAAGCTCAACGAAATTGTTCCGTCAGTTAAAATTACACCACTTGTTGAAGCTACTAATGTTGCACCTGTTGATCCGTCGTATAACTCAACTGTGATAGTATCCACTTCGTTTGTATTTAAACTTAACCCTTGATTTGCTAATACAGAATTCATTAGTCCACTTCCTGCATAGAATCCTTGCATATATGCCTTTAAATTTAGCGTTGCATTCGTCAATACAGTAAAGCTTGATGCAGAAGCAGCACTACATGATCCTTTAACAACTGTTATTGCACCTGTTGTTGATCCAGTTGGAATAGTCGCTGTAATCTGACCATCATTATCAATTGTATAGGTAGTTGCATTCACTCCATTAAACTGAACTGATGTCACTCCCGTAAATCCAGAACCGCTAATTACTACTGCCGATCCAATTGTACCCGATGTTGGACTAACTCCAGATACACTAACGTTTACAATAGTTAAGTTTAACTGATAATCCTGACAATTTGAATTGTAAGAATACGTTCCTGATTGCGTATATACCTGTCCGTTAGCTGACCATGTATAACTTCCACATGATGTTTCTGTAGTTTCAATTGTTGCAGCAGGTGATCCTGTTACATCCCACTGACATGTTGTTGTATTGAATGTTGCAGTCTGATAACATGCTAATGTTGGTACTGATGGTTGAGTTCCTGTAACATCCCAAGCACAAGTTGAAGTATTGAACGATGCTGTCTCATAACATGCTAATGTTGGCATTGCTGGTTGTGCTGGTTGTGTAATTGTATATGTTGCTGTTTGCGTACATCCTGTAGCGTTAGTAACAGTGACTGTGTAAGTGCCAGCAGGAACATTAACATCTTGCGTGGTTGCTCCGTTACTCCATAAATAAGTGGTACTATTTACAACACCAACACTTGATGTGCTATTGGTAAATGAAGTTGCATCCGTTGCCCAAGTACGAGGAGTTGTAAACTGTCCTGATTGATAGTTAAATACTCCGGTTGCATAAAATGCTTTCCCTTGCGTAGGATTTGAAGGAATGAAATAGCTAGTTGATTGCAAATAACCGCCATTGTATTTATCATTTACTGGCAATGTATATCCAGCAGTTCCACTACTCACGATTGCATTACCTAATGCAGTACCATAAAATATTGCATCCACTGGGACAGTTGTATTTGTAATTGAAGCAGCATCTACATTGAATACAGCAACTGCATCAGCACTTGTAGTTCCATTTCCTAAAACACCACCACTTGCCAAATTACCAAATGCATCTCCTGCAACAGTGCCGGTGCTAATTACTCGAAGCTTTGTTCCTGTTGGGGTCATTAATGATCCACCAACATAAACTACATCTCCTTTTTGAACAGAGCCACTATTAATATTAAAGCCGTATGTAATTCCTGCTCCAGCTTTCCAGCCGTTTACAGTAGCAGTACCATTATTTGCAAATACAACTGAGAAAGGAGTAACACTAAAATCAATAGATCGTGTTGCAATTAATTCAACCCACTCATTGCTATTATCTGTTCCTGTTGGATCAGGCATTAATTCAGAAATTAATAAACCTGGATCACCAGTCGCATTACCAGCAATATCAGCAGAAGAAGAAATATCGATTGAACCATTTAATCCATAACATAATGCGTTGTTTACAGCGTTTGCTGTAATAGTTATTTCGGAAGGTTCTGTAATCGTTACCGAATTAGAAGCTGTACATCCATTTGCATCTGTTACTGTAACATCGTATGTTCCAATTACTAGATTAGAAAGATCTTCTGATGTAGCTGTATTTGACCATACAAAAGAATAAGGACTAGTTCCACCTGAAACAGTTAAATCAATTGCACCATTTGAATACCCAAAACACGTAGCATTTGTAGATGTTGTAGTAGAAGATAAAATACCAGAAGGTTCAGTAATAGTAATCGTTAATGAATCTTTACATCCACCATTTTCCGTTACAACTACTTTGTATGTTCCTGCAACAAGAGCTGAAACATCTTCTGTTGTTGCTCCATTCGACCAAACAATAGAATATGGCGCAACTCCGCCTGTAATAGTTAAGTTAATTGAACCAGTCGCATCATTTTTACACAATACATTTGTCGTCGATGCTGATAATGTTGGAGGAGTACAAGAACAATCGTTTAGTACTACAGTTGTACTTGCTGTTTCTGTACATCCGTTAGCATAAGTAATTACAACAGAATAAACCTGTGCACCTGCCTCACTTAATAAATAAGATGTAGTTGGAGCCGTTGCAATTTGATCTGTAGATGAATAACTATATGGTCCAGACCATGCATAAGACACTCCTGAACTTGCAGTAAGCGTAATATCACTGCCAATACAAATAGGTCCGTTATTGCTTGCTGTAGGATTATTAGATGAAGGTTGCGAAATTGTAACTCCACTCGTTAATGAACATCCATTACCATCTGTTACAGTTACAGTATAAGTGCCAGCTGCAAGAGCAGATTGTGTATCAGTTGTACTACCTGCAGACCATAAATAATTAATTGTGCTATTTGAACTTGTCGCTAACGCTGTTGCATATCCGTCGGAAGAACCAAAGCAATTTGCATTTGTTCCAGTGACAGAAATAGTATTCATTGTTGTTAAATCAGCATCTGCATTTGTTAATGATACTAGTCCGCGACGTACTAGATTTGTTGTATTTGCGCCTGATGACCAGATACCATCTGCATCTGTAATTGAATTAATTAAATTATTTTGTAAATCTCTTGTTTCAATACGCTTAACACCATTCGTGCTTAATGCTGCTACTGGAATAACAGCTGCAAATGTTCCAGGGTTCGAAATGTTTCTGTAAATAGAATCAACAGAGGTAGGAAACTCAGAGTTGGTAATCTGTGTTGCAGTTGAAGTTACTGCTTGAAATGCATAAAGCGGATTTCCTGTTCCAGCTGTATTATCATATACTAATACTAGTTTACCACCCATACAAGAATTTAAGTTTCCTGTAACGAATGCTCCATCATCAGCAGTGTTTGCAGACAATGCCGCTGTTGCGATATCTAATGAAGTAATAGTGTTAGTAGAACTAAAATTAGGACTTGTGATTGCACCAAAAGCAGTATTACTATATGCAATTCTTAAGTTATGGACTTGTCCTGCACCAAAGCGAGAAGAGTTACCACTTGGTTGCATGTAAATCCAAACCGGACCACTACTACCGCTTGCATTTGTGGTAAAAGCATTACTGATATTTAATCCGTAAGCTGAACCATTCCATACACCACCAGCACCCATTGAAGTCGCTAAATCTGTTGTTGCAGCTAATCCTGCAGCTAAATTATAAATAGTATTTGGCAATAAATTATCCAACTGAATACAGAACGCAACTGGTGTTCTTGCATTATTTACTGCAGAGCCCGTTTTTGATCCCATGTATTTAGGAATCACTAATTCCGTCATTGTAGGCGTTGGTGTAATAATTAAATTAGAACTAAATGCTGCAGGTAAACTTCCAGCATTTGCTTGTAAAATATAAGTTCCAGGAGCAGAAAACTGAATACCACTAAATGTTGCAACTCCATTAACGAAGTTTGCGGTAAGGGTACCCGTTATACTTCCCGAAGGACCTGAAGAAACAGTGATTGTTGCTGTTCCGTTATAATAAATATCAGTAGTATAATCTGCTCTATATGCAGTTACATCAAAGTTTGGAATGACCGTATTAATTGGAACACCCGGAGTAAGATTTGAAATTGCTAATGAAGTAGCGACTCCATATACATCAAAATAGTTTGAATATGCAGAACCTAATAATTCACCCGCTGTTGCATCAGCCAGAATTTGAGCTCCATAATCTGGAACATCATATAATACCCCTGTAATAGTAACCTGATTAGTACCAACAGCAATTGTTCCTGATGTTGTACCTCCTAAAACACCTATACCAGAAAATAAGGTTAAGTCAATTGTTGTAGCGGTTGAAACATTTTGCGGACTATTATTATTATCCTGCGCTTGAATGGTAATCGAAAACGGAGTATTTTCTAAAATAGGATTCCCATTATTTAAATTAGTTACAACAATTTTTGTTGGAGCTTGTGGCGCAGATGTAATTTGAGAGTTAGGATTTTGAGTTGCAGTTGCAATACTATATTTAGTAGCCGCTCCAGCACCATTATATCCATAAACACGGAAATAGTAACTAGTAGAAGCTGTTAATCCACTTACATTTACTGTTGATCCACTTCCATTATAAATTATTTGTTCTCCAACTCCTGAATAAACATTATTCGCAGTGTAAGTATTACCATCAACTGGATTTGTAAAGCTATTTGATGTATTCATTACAACAATACGAGATGTAGCATCACCATTTGTCCAGTTAACATCCGTTGATGTTGTTAAAGTATTTGAAAAAGTAATCAAGCTATCCTGTGCCAACGGTGTTGAAGGTCCTTCAGCAACGAATGTTAAACTATCAATTGCTAAACCGTCATCTGTTCCTGTTTCATCTACGTCATTCCAACGAATTGTTAATGTTTGACCTGGCATCCAGTTATTATCTAAATTAAATGTTGCAGTTATAACGGTACGGTTAGCCGCTGCATTTCCATCTAGTGCAACAGCAGTTCCTGATACTGGTGTTGGTGTAGAGAAATCTAATGATGGTACAACTGTAAAACCTGCACCTTTTATTGAGTTTTCTCCAACCTTGTACGAGAACAACATTTTGTTGAAGCTTCCACTTCCACCACGTCTCCAGTTTTCACCAACGTATGTGATGGTAACTTTATTAAGAGGACCAGTCGAGTTATTCACGAGCACAGCCCCTACAGAACCTAAGTAAGAACTACTCGCCAAACATCCAATTGCACGATCAGTAGCACTTGTACTTCCATAGTTATAATTTGAACCTCCATTTCCTGCACCTGCATCAGTACTCAGTTTTACATCAACACCTGTTATTGCTGCAATCTGCCATCCTGTTGTACCAGATGCATTAATTGGAGCGGATGTTAAATAATAAGGACCTTGACCAAATCCGCTGGTTGCGAAGATGCCTGTTGAAGGTAATGTATTAAAATCCTGGAAGTATGCTCCACTTGTATAGGAAATATAAGAAGGAGAAACTGCTGATGCTGAAGCACCAGTGTTTCTATAGTTTAGGGTTGATCCACTACCGTTATATTCAAAAACTGTCACATTAAAGTTTGAACCTGCAGGGAATCCTGTGATTTTTGCGGAAGTAGCATTACCTTGATATACTAATTTATTTCCTCCACCTAAATCGAATGCTGTGTTTAAATCAAGACTAGCACCTGAATAAGTTGTTGCATCTAAGGGCGTGAAACTAACAGCTCCAGTTGTATTAACCACAACAATTCTATTAGCACCACTACCACCTGTAAAGTTTACATATGCAGTGTCAGATGTGATTCTTGTTATTGAAACAAGTGACGATGTAGTTGGTTCTGCAACCAAAGTACCTGCTGAAGTAGTTCCAGGTGCGGTTTGTAAATAATTTACCGTGCTTGCTGAACCATTATAATCATAAACAGCAAAGTAATAAGTTGTATTAGCTGTCAAGCCACTAACGGTAACGGATGTCCCCGAACCATCATAAACTATTTTGTTTGACGAACCTTGATCGGTAGCTAACGTCCAATTTGCATTAACACCTGTTGCAGCAACTGCATCAGTTGGAACAAACGTAACAGGAGATGTTGATGCTACTAAAATTCTACCTGATCCATCTCCGCCATTTAATGAAAATGATAATGTATTTGCTGAAGCAGAAGTTAGTGTAATTGCTGATTGAACTGTTGGCGTTGAATTTATTGCACTACCATTTAAATTGATTACTTGATCACTAGCACCCGTGCTGCTATGCACTACACTGCCAACAAAAGCTCCAACATTGGTAGGGTTGAATCGTATATCGATTGTTGTTGGTGCCACGGAACCAATTACGGGATCAATCACGTTTATGGATGAACCCATGCTCTGGTGTACATCACACATGTAGTACAATAGTGAAGGTGTAGTTGCGTCAGGGGTGAAAAAAGTAGAATCTCCATATTGCATAACACCCGTGTTAATCACATCCCCACTATTAGCTCCTCCACCTACTTCGCTACTGGTAAAGATAAATGGATGCCCGAGTGTGGACGAACAACAGGTAGCTTGACCATCGAAATAGAATTTGTAGGTGGTACCACGAACTAGTGTCAATACCGGTCCTTGATCACCATTCAAAAGATAACCGGAAGGATATCCTGTACCGAAATTTGGATGGCTTGCATCCTTCAAATCAACTGTGACGGTAAATTCGGTGACCGAGCTACTACCCGTGCCGGCACTGAGTACCACTGGTGCATTAGAGAACGGGTTTGACCCCGTGCGAATTTCAAATCCAGAAGAGGGAGTCACCGTAATGTCGTTGGTGAGGTTGCTACCCGAAACCGTATAGGACTGTGTTGCAGAGGGTGTTCCAGCTTCGGTGGTAAATACACTTAGGAAGGCATTTACCGAAATGAGCGGCAAAGTGTTGGCATTTATTGCAAAGCTAAGTACCGTTGACGGACCTCCTCCAGGCGACGGATTCGTTACCGTGACAGCTGCGATACCCGACGTGTCAATATCGGTAGCGGGTACACTAGCCGTTAATGTAGTGCCATTTACATAAATAGTGGCAAGCGGCGAACCATTCCAATTGACGACTGAGGCCGGATAAAAATCGAATCCACTAACAGTAAGAGTGAAACTTGATGAACCGGCACTAGCAGAGTTAGGGCTTAGTGAGTTGGCCACTGGAACAGGATAATTAAGCGTAGTTGAGTTTGGGTTATTCGTTTCTGAAAAAGAATTATACAACATACCAGTTGAATTGTATTCATACACTCTAAAGTGGTAAGCCTGTCCAGGTGTTAAACCTGAAACAGAAACAGAATTACCTGTACCTGCATAAACCACCTGCTCTCCTGATCCTGCATAGACAGCATTACCAGA
The DNA here is from genome assembly GCA_046303115.1 of Bacteroidota bacterium. Lineage (GTDB taxonomy): Bacteria > Bacteroidota > Bacteroidia > AKYH767-A > OLB10 > CAINEC01. Next base: position 29,950 of record JBKCGZ010000207.1, read on the forward strand.
ATAAGTTGTACCATTTGATGGAGCTGTAAAAGAACTGCTCGTATTCATTTTTACGATTCGCCCATTGCCATTACCGTTAGTCCAGCTTACAGTTGTTGAGTTGGAAGTTGAACCAGAAAATGTAACTGCTGAAGCTTGTGTTGATGGAGCATTGGCAGCAACTGGTACAACGGATGCCCAATCAGCACCTACGCGAATTGCATCTACCACTGTTTGTGGAGATGTTGCTGATGAACCTTGACGAAGTCCAATAGCACTAATCGCATCCGTTCCATTTGTGATAGTGTTTGTAACTTCAGGGATTCCTGCTAATCCCTCAGAGGCAGGCATACCAGAAGGGATAACCCACATTGAAACTGCATCAGCAGTAGTTCCTGTAGTTATGGTATATTTTATTACAATTAGGTACGTCGTGTTTTTTGAAAAGTTAGTTGTGCCATAAGTAGCAGTAGAGGTATTACTAATACCAAAATTCACATTCCCGCTTACAATTCTTGCGAATACTCGCGAAGAATAAGCGGTCCATGATGTACCACCAGGACTACCTAAATGGAAAAAATAATCTCCAGTCTTTGCAGTTGCAACATCAGTGATGTTACATAGAAAAGAAGCATAAACTGATGAACCATTTGTGCTTTGACTAGTAAAAGATTGATTAATGTCTTCTCCGCCTAGGTTTCCAATTAACGCGGCATTACCAACTCCGCTACCAGAGTGTGCTCCGTATGTTAACCCAGTAGTTGTTGAGATGGCATTCGTTCCTACTCCACTATGGGCTGTCCATGAATTGGAAGTTAGAGTACCAGAAAAATTAAAATCCTGGGTATACACTGCTTGCGCATTTACTCCAAGATTTAATAATATCATCAATGTAGTAATGATAAACACTGACGTTAAATTTTTTACTTCTTGCTTTTTCGAATTCGTAAAACTTGTCGACATATAATTAGGATGTTTTTATAAATACAATAGATAATTGCTTTGCAATTACCGATTCTGATGTTAATTGAATATTAACAACAAACAATTTCTAAATTATTTTTTTATTTAGTAAGAACAACTTTGGTTGTTGAAGTTGAATACCCATTCGTTAAACTTACCCAATAAACCCCACTTTTTAGGTCATTTAATTGGACTAGCAAGTTACCGCTTGCATCTGAAATCTGCAAGTCTTTTCTCAAAAGTTCTCCCTGTAAATTATACACTTGGCAAACAAAATCTTCCCCTTCATCAAATGGGATGTTTGTTATTAAAAAATTGCCGTCAGATGGATTTGGATATGCCTTGATTTCTGCATTTAATTTTTGATTGTTTCTTAGGGCAATTATCTGACTATAAGAAAATTGTCCATCAAAATCGACTTGCTTTAAACGATAATAAGCAACCTTATTAATCGGTTTAATATCAATAAACTGGTAATTTAAAAATGAATTAGAGTTTCCTGCTCCATCAATTTTACCAATTGGTGTGAATTCACGAGCGTCTTCACTCCTTTCCAAAATGAAATAATCATTGTTCTTTTCTGAAGCCGTTACCCATGATAGAACACTCTGGTTATTAAGATACTTCCCTTTAAAATCAAGGAGTTCAATAGGCAATGGCAATGGCCCCATTGGTGAAATATTGCTTACCAACGACCATACTCTATTTAAAGAAGGGTTAGCAATTACTATCGCATTTAAGGTATTATATCCTACAACAGGCAAAGCCCAAGATCCGTTTGCGGCATTCCAAAATTGTCCTCTCATAGAATCAGGAATATTGAAAGGCGCTGCTGGCAATTCAGATGGGGAAGCATAAGTTAGTACGATGGTGTCGTTTGTCACATTCGGTGAAGTAAATCCAACATACCAAAAACGATCAGCAGTTGCATCGCGGTTATCAGGCGACAAATTAGTTGATGAATTCAAATTAGTAACTGCATAAGGAGCCGCTGTTGGCCATGGTAAATTTGTTGCCGGAGTTCCGTAAGTAGAAACAGTCATTGTATCTACCTGGACGTTGGCATCCACAGTAAATGCAAATGGAGTTGCATTTGCTGTTCCCGACCCTTTAGCAAATGGAATTGCATAACGAGTATAACCGATGGTGGTTCCAATATTCCATCTTACTTTCGAATTAAAATCACCTGTTTCTCCATAAATATATCTTGCCGTTGTTGGTGAAACGATTGTAATTCCGTTATTCAGGGGAGATAATACATTTAACGTATTTCCATTTAAATTAATTCTTCCGTTACTAGCTATGGATAATTGTGTTCTAACTGTAATATCAGATAAAAATCTCACTTCGGAGGAATCCGTTTTTTGATATTTAAGAGTTGGGTAAACCTCTCCTGAAGGACAAAATATAGTTGAAACGCCTGTCCTATTAAAGGTAACGGTTGGGATCGTAGAACTTTCAATAAACGCTGAATCATGATAATTTATCCAGCTACCTCCAATTAATAGATTGGTGGATATTGAACCATTAAATTTGGGGGCACCAGAAATATTAGAAATTTCAAAATTATTGAAAACGTTATAAGCTGCTGTAGCTATTTCTGATTTTGTTCCATAACCTGAAATTTTGAGATGGCCATAATATCCAGATGACCCATTGGTTGTCAAAATAACAGGCACATTTTGATTACCCTTACCAGAAAATTCAGTAAAACTACCTGCTTGAATATCATATATATTGCTTACATAATTTAAAGCCGTTGAAAATCCTGGCAAACCAAATATTTCAAACTTACCACCCGTCGCTAATCTGAATGTATGTTTTGCTGTTCCACTTGCAGCCGTAATAACATTCCCTGCTTTTAATAAACCGCCATTATTTACTGTCCATGTTACAGTTGAATCAGCAATAATGCTTCCGTTATTTGTTGTTAAATATAAAAATCCAGAAATCAGCATCGTCCCATTAATAGTGAAAGATCCGGCTGATGCCCCCGGGGCTGTTCCATTAATTCCATCAACGGCAGCATTACCATCAGAAACAAAATAAATGGTTCCGCTTACCGGACCAACATTAGGTAAACTCAATTGCAAATTATAGGTACTCCCAGAAACTAAAGATGTTGAAACAATATATGCGCCTGGAGCTATACCAGTGCCATAAACTCTACAATTTGCTAACGAACCAGGCACTGCAAACGTAGTCCCATAATACGAATTAATAGCTGTTGTATTCGTTATCTGATTACCACCAAAAGTTAGACTATTGCTGGCATTAGTAACCACTGCATTTTGTGATAATGTGAATTGAGTACCAGAAGTAATGCTTGCTACTGTTGTCCCTGGAATAATTCCCGCCCCTGAAACCATCATTCCAGCTGTAATAGTAGCAGTAGATGCTGTTGTTACACTAATACTTCCGGCAATTGTGGAAGAGACTAAATTGATTGTTGCTGCACTTCCCGTAGCCTGACATTCAGCTGATACTGTAGAATCTAAAGTAAGGGTTGCTCCCGCAGCTACAGTAACATTGAACTTTGTTCCAGTAGAACCAGCCACACTATTCGCATTATTGTAAATCTGTGTCTGACGCCCCCCACAAAATCGTAGCTTTACATCTCGTTCGATACTCAAATTAGTTGTTGTAAATGTCGCATCGTTTTTACGAATCCTTGAGGCATCAAAAGTTCCTAATGATCCTAAAATCCTGCAACTAGCTCCATAAATATTAAATGAAATTCCATCGAAAGTAGCGCCATTACCAATCGTGCCATTTGACATGAGTGTGTCTCCGTAAACATTGACATAAACATTGACAAAACCATTGCAAAATAATTTCCCTCCAGCATCAACGATTAAATCGGCGCAAGGAGCACCAGAAGCAGAAACAGTTATTGTATGTCCATTCAGAATTTTTACATTATTGGTTGCGTTTGGTACTGATGAAGCCGCTACCCAAGTAGAACCATTCCAACTTTGCCATGTTGCTGCTGTTGACCAAACGCCAGTTGATGCAGATCTATAGTCCCCTACTAATTGCGAAAAAACCTTTCCGGCAATAGTCGAAAAAATAAGTAGGAGCAATAGCAGTTTTTTCATTAAAATTTACGAGTGATTTTTATGATTTTCAATCCGCTGGGCAAATGTAGTAAAACCAAACCGCATTTACTTTAACAAATTGTGATTTTTACGAGAGGAAAATACACCAAACTCCATGAAATTTCCAGATTTTTATCTGAATGGGGTATTTTATTGGGTGAACTAGGCTCTGCACCCGATGGAATTAGTCCGATTTTTCTCTATTTTTAGCAAAGTTTTGTTACTCCCTAAAAAATCTACCCGTTTATGTCTCTAGAAAATAAAGAGTCTCAATCGAAAAAAACAATCGTAATTGTCATTATTTCTCTCTTGTTAGGGGTAAATGGTTTATTGTTATGGCAGTTTTTCAATAAGAAAACCGATTTACAACAGACTACTGTTGCCTTAAAAAACACAACGGCGGAAAAAGAGACGTTAAATGCAGAACTTCAAAAGGTAAAATTTGAATTCGACAAACTAAATCAGGAAAATGCCGGTTTACAAAACCTATTGACATCAAAAGACGAAGAAATCAGAAGTAAAATAGCTGAAATTCAACGATTGATAAATTCAGGGGATGCTGCTCAATTGAGAAAAGCAAAGGATGAAATTGCCAACCTTAAGCAACTCAGTCAAAATTATATTGCTCAAATCGATTCATTAAAAATTGCTAATAAAGATTTAACTGACCAAAACTCTTCTCTTAGTCAGGACCTCTCATCAGCAAACTCGAAAGTTGGATCATTAACCCAAGAGAATAGTTCCCTTTCGAACAAAGTAGCGATTGCCTCTGTTTTAAAAACGGTTAATGCGATTGCTTCAGGAGTAAAATATAAGGGAAGCGGCAAAGAAACAGAAACAACCAAAGCAAAGCAAACCGACCGAATTAAAACCTGTTTCACCATTATCGAAAACCAAGTTGTCGATAAAGGAGCTAAAGATATATACCTTCGAATTATTGGTCCAGATGGAACTATCCTTTCCACATCTAACGAAACATTTATGTTGAGAGGACAAGCTTCGATTTATACCATCCGTCAAACCATTTTTTACGAGAATAAAAATACCGACTTGTGTATTTATTGGGAAAAGGGGAACGCCTATAGTACAGGTAAATATGCTATCGAAATTTATTGCGAAGGCAACCAGATTGGAAGTGCCGCTGTAACACTCAAGTAGCCCTTAGAAAAAAGCTCGCAATTGCATTCCTCCAGTGTGAATAATTGAAAGACCACTAGGCTTTCTTCCCTCATAATTTAACGAGAGTTGTAAACTATTTCCGAGATTACGCTGAATAGATAATTGCCACTTGAAATTTTCACCCGCCTTTAATCCTTCTAGCATTTCGTAAGCCAACGACGTATTTGCATCCCCGTTATAACTTATTTTTAAATAGTTTGCTTTAATTCCAATTACTCCCTTCTTTATCGAACTGTATTTAAATTCAGCACTCAAATCGTTAATTATTGCTCGCTCACCATTACCTTCTATTAGGATATTTTTTTTATCACTATTTCTAAATGTTGTAAGCACCTTGTAAGTGGCATTCGGCTGATATACAATCTGTGGAATTATTGACCAGCTTTCAATTTTAAAATTTCGATTTAGAAAAAATTCGGCAGCCGATCTTTTATTTCCTGCTTCTGCAGCAAGTAATAAATTTATTTCTTTTATTATCGCTTTACGAATTGAAGAAGAGTATACTTCATTAGATCTACTCTCAATTCCACTACTCAAAAACTGCTTGCTTCCTGTATGTAAATAACTAAATTCTATTCCTCCCTTCGGATTCAAACGATTATAAAACAAAGTATGCTTACCTGAAGTTTGATTTGCAATTAACTGATCAATGGAATAATTTGTAAGTACTGGAACCAAGTAATCGACTTTGAATTCATCTGCATTAATCCTATTATCAATCTTAAAGGACGAAAGTAAAACCAGTCGATTTATAAATTGCTTCCCCTTTAAAGTATTCGCTGGATTTATATTGATCGAAAAATTAAGTTGATTGAAAACAACCTTAGTATATTCATTCGTAGTAGAAAATATCCGAATGTAATTAGCCTGATCTTTGAATTCGGCCACTTCAAACTCGTTTAATTGCGGTATGCCGTCACTGTTATAATCATTCCATGCATATACACCTGTCCCATCTGCTACGCGGATGTAAGAGTAAATACGTTTAGGTTCTGTTCCTGTACCACCTTCGTAGTAGGTGTTTAGTTGAATCGCTTTCTTCCAGGTAGTCGTAGAATAATCTACTCTTCCTGAAAAGGATTCATCTCCTTTAATGGTAGTTGCTAATGTATCTTCAATAAATAATTTTCGGTAGTTTATAGTTGAATTGATGCGGTGATTATTTTTTATATTCGAAAAGTTAATGGAAGCAACATCTGCAATAGTTGCTGATTTAAATCCGCCATTTATTAATCCATCTTCATACCTACGACTAACACTTGCTTTTATTGGAAACTTTGTAGTGTCTCCGTGTATTAAAAAAACTTCCCCTGTCTTCCATGAAAAGGAACCTAACAAAAGGCTGTCTTTTGCTACACTCTGTAATTGATTTGTTTCTTGCTCGTAGGATAATCCAGGCGTCCACAATTTTATTTTTTTCTGAATAACATCACGTGTTTTAAAATAACTACTATTAAATAATTTTCCTTCTGTATTCAGTTGCGAAGCGTCTGCTTTAATATTCCATCCATCTTTAATCAATCCAACATTAATCAGATGCATTAGGCCTTCGTATTGTCCATCACGATGGTAATATTTAAATCCGTAATTCGACTTAAAATCTGTTTTATGTAGTAAGCCTACATTCGCAAATACTAATAATTCGTTAGCAGAATTTAACAACGTATTGGTGTTCCAATCACGAGTAAATTCAGCCGCTCTGTAATTTTCAATTGGCACAAAATTCAAAGCAGTAAATTCCGATTGCACTTGTGTATTTAACGACCATCCACTCAACGAATCATTACCAATCTTTCGCTTATCTTCTAGTTGAAAACGGAACGCATAGCCGTTATCGTTAGACTTATCTTTATTCGCAAATAAGTTAACATCGTTTTTAGAAACAGCAGACTCAAAACTCATTTTTGTTTTTTCTGAAAATGCATAATCGATTCCTGCAACTGCCATCTGGCGTTTTTTCGGACTAATCAAAAGTGAATAGGGTTCGTAATCTCCTTGTGGCTCTCCGTTTATCGGTGCTACCCATTGATAAACTCTGCCGTTGGCAATATTATCTAAAGCAATATAACTACCTTTTTTTACTCCAACATTTGTAAATCCTAATCGATAATACGCACTATCTGCTGTTGTAGAATAAACAAAAATACTATAGGTATTTCCATTTACTACTGTATCTCTTTTAGCGTAAAGTAATTCGTTAATATTATAGGCAACACTATCCTCATTCAAGTAAAGCGCATTGGTTAAATCATCACCTGCATTCGCTAATATAACTTTTTGCTCTTCGGATAAATCCTGCAATACAGGTTGATTTTTACTATCCTGCTCGGAATAAATATTAAAATGAGTATTCAATTTTTCACTCTTCCAATTCACATTCCCAGTGAGCATTGATCGCGAATAATTTTTGTCGCTATACTGAAACTCAACAATAATTCGGGAGTCTTTACTTATAATTCGCTTAGGAGTAAACTTAATCTCTGCAGTATTGTAATCAATAATATAATCTCTATCTTGCCCACGTTCCAATAATTGTCCATCTAAAAAAACTTTCTCTGTACCTGATAAAATAATAATGAAAAATTCGTTTTCGGCACCACGTAACCGATAGGGTCCTTGATTAGATTCAATTCCCGGTATCAGCTGACGAGCAAATTTACCTCGTGAAATCGCTGCTGCTGCTCCTACTTCTAATCCGAATTTTTTGTTGTTTTTTACAATTAATGAGTCTCTAAATAGATAACTAAGTCCTTGTCCTTTTTTGACATATCGCAAAAAATAACCTTCCGGATTACGCGCATCAAAGTCGCCAACAATCACCCGATTTTTTTCATTACTAAGTTGAATAAACACCTTGTCGAACTCTTGTAACTGTTGCGTATTACCGTCGGCTTGAATAGGAATATTATCATCAGTAATAGCTGCCACTACTTCAATACCATTTGCTAATTTACCCGACAACTGCAAGTTCAAACTACTATTAACAATAGGATCCTGATTATTCCCAATTGATAATCCTCGAGAGATACTCCCAGCCTTATTAAAACCGCCTAACCCAAAAATGCTTTCTTTATTGGCTGAGTACGTTTCCTTATAAAGCGTATTAGTACCAGCGTTTACTGGATCAAAAGAGTTTTTATCATTTCGTTTCCGCTTGTAAAAAGCATTATCAAAATTGATTGGATAAACCTTATAAACTATTTCTACTGAATCATTTTTATCACGCGAACTATTTTGCCAGATTAATCTTGCCTTTGAATAATCGATACTTGCATCATACTTTTTATCTCTTAAAAATATCAGACTCCCCGGAACAATACTCAACGTATCAATTACAATGGTATCTGTATTTGTTCGGATAAACTTTGTTCGGATAGAAGTAGACTGTTGTGCATAGCCCCAATAACTACAAAGCATCAAAATAATAATGAGGAATGGGCCTTTACTTTTCACGATATAAAATTAATTAAAACAATGCGCTTGATTGTTGCTTCATATTATTTGTTTTTAATACGCTTCCGTTGACAATTCAACGTTTATTCTTGGTGATTTTATTATTTTTGAGAAAACTATTTTACCGTGAAAATTATAACCTATAATGTCAATGGCATTCGTGCCGCTTTTACCAAAGGCCTAGCATCGTGGATACAAACTGTTAATCCCGATGTAATATTGCTTCAAGAGACAAAAGCTGAAAAAGAACAAGTGGATATGAAAGAGTTGGAGGAAATGGGCTACCATCATTTTTGGCATTCAGCAGTAAAAAAAGGGTATAGCGGTGTGGCCTTATTTTCAAAAATAAAACCCGACCATGTTGAATATGGTTCAGGCAATGCAGCTATTGACGAAGAAGGCAGAATTATCAGAGCTGATTTTGGAGATTTATCGATTATGAGCGTTTATATTCCTTCTGGATCTAGTGGTGATGAGCGACAAGATTTTAAAATGAAATGGTTGTCATGGTTTGAAAAATACATCGCGGAATTAAAGCAACAACGTCCTAAATTGATTATAGGTGGGGATGCAAACATCTGCCATAAGCCGATTGATATTCATAATCCAGTGAGTAATGCAAAGTCATCAGGATTTTTACCTGAGGAAAGGGAATGGATGGAAAGCTTTATTAATTCAGGTTTTATAGATTCATTCCGGCATTTTAACCAAGAGCCACATCAATACTCCTGGTGGACATTTAGAGCAGGTGCAAGAGCTAAAAACTTAGGTTGGCGCATCGATTATTTACTAGCAACTGAAAATTTAAAAAGTCATTTGGTGCACGCGCATATTCATAGTGATGCAGTGCATTCAGATCATTGTCCAGTGATGCTGGAGATTCAGCATTAATTAATATGCTGACTCAAATGTTTTGATAAAGACATTTTCGCAAGTGGCAATAATGTCTCAGAGAGTGGAAATTGAAAATCGGAAGTAATACAAAACGCCGCAGGATTCGGAAGCTGTTGTTGCTTAAGTATTAGATCCTGTTTTATTTTTTCGAATGTATTGGTCAATGTGTACTCGTAAGTGCTATCGTAATTGAACTTTATAGAAGGAAATTTATTCTCTACATCATCATACAGCGAGACTTCATACTGATAAACATCGATACTTCGCTGTCCTTTACAGGTAATCAACACAAAACCTTCGCAGGTGCGCATAGGAATAATTCCCACAGGAGAAATGGTTAAATGATCCTCCACAAAGCGAGCGATTTTGTTTCCTTGATTCAAATATTTCTGAAATAAAGGCAGACTAAAATCAATAATCGACTGTAACGTAGCCATTACTTTGTCCTCTTGTATGGTCGTTTGATAATTTAATTCAAAAGATTTCGCATTCAAACCAGCTAATTGCTTTGGAAAATGATTATCGACCGATTCTTTTTGCGATTTAAGATCAAGCAGATTACGATGATGCTTTTTTAAGTCGCTGATGATTGGAAACAACTTCGACTCTGTTAAACAATGTTCTACCTCTTGCAAATAAGCAAGTACCATGTATTTCTTGTATTCGAAATCGATATGGCTTTCTGTAATCCAATTTTGATTGAGCGAAAACATAGCTTTGTTTTATGATACTTTATACCCCGAACAACGAGAAAGGTTTTAACATTATGGTGTTGAATATTACATTTTTTATTGTGGAATTGAACATACATGCTCCTTACTTTAGTAACTCTAACTCACAACAATGAAAAAATTAATCCCTTTCCTATTAATTGTCGCAATTACAACTGTTTCATGTGTTCCATCACGACTACACAATGAATTAAAAGCGCAAAAGAACAAGTGTACCCTAGAAAATGATTCGCTGAAAGCAGCCAATTTGAATTTAACTACGCGCAATAATGAATTGTCGTATCAGAATGATGCTCATGCAGGTATTGTAGCAAAATTTGAAAGAGAACGTGCCGCCCTTGAAAACGAAATTGCGCAGTTAAAGAAGGATAAAGAGGAAATAAGCTCAAAATATGATCAGCTTTTAAAAGATGGTTCATTAGCAACAGCTAATACGGAAGCCAATAAAAAACTGATTCGTGATTTACAAAAAACGAAAGAAGATTTGCAAAAACGTGAAGATGAAATTGCGAAGAAAGAAAAAGAGCTGAAGCAAAAAGCAATGGACTTAGAAATCTTAAGCAAGGAGTTAGACACTAAAAATATTCGTGTTGAAGAATTGGAAAAACTAATTGCTTCGAAAGATTCAGCTGCTCAGGCTTTGAAAAATTCGGTTGCTAACGCACTAATCGGATTTACTGATAAAGGTTTAACCGTAGAACTTCGCAATGGGAAAGTATATGTGATGTTGGAAGAGCGACTTTTATTTGCAACGGGAAGTACTGTTGTTGATGCGAAAGGCGTTGAAGCTTTAAAGGCATTAGCTAAAGTACTAGAAACAGATTTATCCAACGATATTTTGATAGAAGGTCATACCGATAATGTACCAATGAAAGGAGCGGGAGAAGTAAAAGATAATTGGGACCTAAGCGTGATGAGAGCTACTGCCGTTGTAAAAATTATTACTTCAAACTCGAAAATTAGTCCTGACCGATTAACAGCTGCAGGTAAAGGCGAATACAATCCGTTAGATACTTCAAACACTGTTGAAGGACGTAAGAAAAATCGTCGCATAGAAGTGGTTATTACTCCTAAATTAGATGAAATATTTAAAGTTCTAGAAAAGAACTAAACTACTTGTCAATTATGTTAGCACCACTTAAGAGTATTCTGTCGATTCGTCACTTGCTTTTAAGTGGTTTTTTTATTTTTCTATTTTTCATGTCTAATGCTCAAGACCCTGTATTGGCTTATCGCGATATGCGAGGATATCTTTATGTATTTGAAAACGGAGGGCCTCGCACGTTAGATACTAGACCGGTTCGTGATTTTAAATCGGCTGGTCCTTACGTTGGATATGTTAACTCAGCTAACAATTTAATTGTTTATTACAACGGAGCATTTACTGATCTTGGCGATGCAACTAATACATCGTTTGATGTCAACTATTCTTTTCTAATCTATAGAAGAGATAATGTACTGGCTGTTTTTGAAAAAGGTAACTTAACACGACTATCGTATTTCATCAGAGATTACAAAATAGCAGAAGGACTTATTGTCTTTAGAGAAACAATTGCAGACATTTTAAAAGTATATCGCGATGGGAATATTCAAGAGTTGGAAACAACACTCGTCGGGAAATTAGGAAATTATGCAGCAGGTAAAAATACTGTTGCGTTTACCAATAGAAACGGTTATTTGAAAATTTTCGATTCGGGCGATTTGTTTGAAATTGATAATAATGGAACAACAGAATTTGCCTGTGGTAAAAATATTGTTGCTTATACCGACGGAGCAAACTATTCTTTTAAGATTTATTACTTAGGGAAAATTGCTACGCTCGAAGAAATAAAAGTACAATCTTATAAAATAGGTGATAATATTGCTGCATATGTTAGTGATGAAAATTATTTTAAAATTTATTCAGATGGCAAATTGCTTAAGCTGGAATCATTCGCTCCCGATTTCTACGAAGTAAAAGATCAGTGCGTCGTATTTTATATCAATAATAAATTTCAAGCGTTGGTAAATGGCGTACGATATGAGCTCGATAACTTTGAACCGATTAGTTATAAAATAAGTCAGAATTGTATTGCATGGGTAGATCAAAATCAACGACTACATCTTTTTGCTAATGGTAAATCGACGCTTGCTACTACGGAATTATTTTCATCATATGATTTAAACAATAACATCCTTTCATTTAATAGCCTTGAGAATATTACCTCTGTTTATTATCAAGGAAAAATCTATCGCTAATTATGAAATCAAAAAAACTATTTCTGTTTATTGGATTAGTATTGCTATCAAAAATAAATTTTGGTCAAATTGGCTTTGCTCCATTAAGCAATACAGATCAATACCGTTATGAAAGTGGACTATATTCCCTATCAAATGAATCGCATACTTCATTCAAACCTTATTTGATAAAAGATTTAAAAACAGTTTCTTTTTTTGATTCATTACAGAACACTATTTTGCCTGATAAGCCTTTCTATAAAACACTTGCCGGCAGAAAAATATTTAAAGAACATTTACTCGAAGTTCGTGAAGATGATTACCATTTGTACTTTGACCCTTTAATGGATTTATCAGGAGGAAATGATAGTTATAATAGTAAGAGTTTTAAAAATAACACCAGAGGTGCTGGAATTGGTGGTAGTGTTGGAAAACGCTTTTCATTTAATGCAACGTTCTATGAAAATCAAAGTACATTTCCATACTACATCGATTCAACTATTAAGTTAACGCGTGTTGTTCCTGGAACAGGGAGAGTGAAAGGAACAGGAACTTATGACTACGCATGGGCAACAGGAAGTTTAACTTATGAATTAAATAAACATTTTACTTTTCAATTTGGTAACGATAAAATCTTTATTGGTGATGGCTATCGTTCATTATTACTTTCTGATAATGCTTTTAATTATCCACATGTGAAAATAATTACAGACATCTGGAAATTCAGATACGTAAACATTTTTGCAGAAATGCAGGATATTTCAATTAAAGACCAACAAGACAATGAACCCTTCCAACGTAAGTATACATCGATGCATTACCTCGATTTAAATATTGGTAAGCGTGCATCTATTGGAGTATTTGAAAGTGTAGTATGGCATAGCGACTCTACTGGTCGTAGAGGCTTTGATATTGGATATTTAAATCCTTTTATCTTTTTCAGACCCGTTGAATTTTCTATTGGCTCTCCGGATAATGTGCTAATGGGCTTTAATGCAAAATATAAAATCACCAATAAAACAACTGCATATGCACAGCTAATTCTCGATGAGTTTTTAATCAAAGAAGTGAGAGCTGGTAAAGGATGGTGGGGCAACAAACAAGGCTGGCAGCTAGGGGTTAAATCGTTTGATTTATTTGGAGTGAAAAACTTATACGGACAATTAGAATATAACGCGGTTCGTCCGTTTACTTATCAGCATCGCGAAACATTAGGCAACTACGGACATTATGGACAATCGCTTGCTCATCCAATGGGTGCAAACTTTTTTGAAATTGTTGGAATTGGAAATTACCGCTACAAGCGTTGGAATGTTGAAGGTAAATTCAATTTCTATGTTGCTGGCCTAGATAGTGGCGGTTATAATTTCGGACAAAATATTTTTCTTCCATACGTAACACGCGCGAATGAATACGGTAATGAAATCGGACAAGGAGAGAAACATACGATTAGTATTGTGACGATGGCTTTGTATTATGAATTTAATCCTATTACGCATTTATCAGGATTCATTGAAGCAACAAGTAGAAATGATAAGAGTGATGCAAATTCTATTTCAGAAATGATTATACAAGCAGGAATTAAAACTCGTTTGTTTAATCGTTATTATGATTTTTAATTGAATTAACGTGAGTCAGATAAAAAAGCTTGCAGGGCAAACTGCCATTTATGGATTAAGCAGTATCATCGGACGATTGCTTAATTATTTATTGGTGCCTTTTTATACCCGCATATTTGAACCCGCAGCTTATGGTGTTGTTTCAGAATTTTATGCATACGTTACCTTTCTGATTGTATTATATACTTACGGAATGGAAACTGCTTATTTTCATTTTTCCTCGAAGAAAGAAGGTAATCTAAATGTGTATTCAAATAGTTTAAGTACGCTTACATTCACTTCTGTTTTATTATCCAGTATTCTGATTTTATTTTCACAAGCCATCGCTAATGGTCTAGGTTATGCAGATCATCATGAGTACATCATTTGGTTTGCATTGATACTTGCCTTTGATGCTATCACCGCATTACCATTTGCAAAATTACGTCAGGAGAATAGAGCGAAACGATTTGCATTTATTAAACTCATCAATATAAGTTCAAACATCGGATTGAATCTGTTTTTCCTTGCATTATTACCTCAAATCACTAACAATAACTCGTTAAGCGTATTGTACAATCCAGTAATTGGAGTTGGCTATGTGTTCATCTCTAATTTGATTTCTAGTTTGGTTACACTTTTGTTTTTTGCCAACGATTTCCGAGTGATAAAATTCAATATCGATAAAGAACTTGTAAAAGAAATGCTCGTATATGCATTTCCGTTATTAATTGCAGGATTTGCTGGAATGATCAACGAAACATTAGATCGCGCTATTCTGAAATATCTTGTAATAGATAAATCGACAGCCTTACATCAACTGGGAATTTACAGTGCATGTTATAAACTAAGTATTATCATGACGCTTTTCGTACAGACCTACCGTTATGCCGCAGAGCCTTTCTTCTTTTCACAACAATCAAAGAAAAACAACAAAGCACTTTATGCTACTATTATGAATTACTTTGTATTTGTTTGTAGTTTGATTTTCTTAGGCGTGATGCTTTTTATGAATATCGCAAAGTATTTTATTGGCGAAAAATTCCACGAAGGATTACAAGTGGTTCCTATTCTGTTATTCGCTAATTTATTTTTAGGTGTTTACTTGAATTTAAGTATGTGGTACAAGTTATCGGGTAAAACAAAATATGGAGCATGGTTCTCTATTCTCGGTGCCATCATCACCATTGTTTTAAATTTTATCATGATACCGATAATGGGATATATGGGTGCTGCATGGGCTACGTTTATTTGTTATGGAGCCATAATGGTTGTTTCATATATCTACGGACAAAAACATTATCCGATTCCTTATAACATCACCGTTTGTATTTCTATAATATTAGCAAGCGTTGTATTATGGCAAGTGAGTAATTACCTCTTGATTTCTTTTAATACGGGTATGATGATGTCAGTATTAATTAAACTAATTGCTCTATCCATTTTTACTATGTTTTCTTGGACACTTTTAAAACCATCCTCCACCGTTGAATTAGTTGATGAGCAATGATTATTAAAAACAATTTTGAAGATTTAAATTCGCTGGAAGAATTTACAAAACATCATCCGTTAGTTTTAGTTGACTTTTACGCAGATTGGTGTGAGCCCTGTAAAATGCTGGATGAAATTTTATCGGAGCTAGATAAAGACCTTCCATCAACTGTTGTGATTTGTAAAATTGATATTGATAAAAATCCATCCTTGCAAAAGCACTTTTCAATTATGAGTGTCCCTACTTTAATGATTTTTAAAGAAGGGAATATGGAATGGCGAATGCCTGGCTTTGAATTGGCCCAAGACTTAAAAAAGCGCATTGAAGCGTTTTTCAATTAAACTTTAGCCTACTGATATTAAACAAGAGAGCCCCGAAAACGGGGCTCTCTTTTATTGCTGTTGACCGACAAGGACTCGAACCTTGAAAGGCAGAATCAAAATCTGCAGTGTTGCCATTACACCATCGGTCAATCAACTTTCGCGGGGCAAATTTACACCTTTTATACTTAAATAAAAAGTGTTTTGGTAATTAACCACTCACTAAAACTTTCAATTTGGTGCCCACCTTCAACTCCGAAGACCTTAAATTATTGATATTCTTTATCATTTCGATTGTCACACCATTATATCTTTTAGCAATATTCCATAATGTATCACCAGGCTGAACTAAGTGATATACATATTTCGGTTGCTTTACTTTAATTGTTGGGGTAACTTTTGCAACAACGGATGTGTCTGTTTTAGACTCAACATTTGTAATTAATGGACTTGTATTCTTAGCACTAGTGTCAACTGTAGCAATATTATTTTGTGTCTGTTTTGGTTTATTTACAACTTGGTTGTTCTCAATTGGCACTTTTACTTTCACCGTAGCATTTACCGATAGCCGTTGACCTTTCAATAGATTATTAGATTTCAAACGATTCATTCGCTTTAATTCTGCGGAGGTCATTTTATACAAAGCCGCTACAGAAGCTACTGATTCATTCTTTCGAACGACATGGGTCTTTACAACTTTTTTGTCAACGTATTTATACAGCGCTTTTACTTCTTGATGCTCCGTTGTGTTTATACCAGAGGAATCAGTTTGTTGGGCTATTGCTGTACTGTCAGAAATCGAGGTGTCACGAACAATCACTTTAGCAACAGGCATAACAGGCTTTGGGGGAGGGGTAGATAAAGCCAATATCTGCTCTTCCTTTGCCATGTAAAGAGCAATTTTATTAGTAGGTAAGCGAAGTGTATAACTCTCTTCTGTATCTGGAATATAGTTTTTCTTGTAAATTGGATTCAAGAATGAAATTACATCCAATGGTAAGTCGATTTGGGTTGCAAGTACATTAAAATTCACTTGCTTAGTCACATTTACTGTATCTACCTGAAAGTATGAATAAGCTGGTGTAATCGGATATAAATTGTGCTCGCGCGAATAATTCATCACGTATGTTACTGCAATAAATGCCGGAACATAACTTCTTGTTTCAGCAGGTAAAAACTGCATGATTTCCCAAAAATTCTTCTTACCTCCAGAACGTTTAATTGCTTTATTGACATTCCCCGCTCCACAATTATACGATGCAATTACAAGCAACCAATCGCCATAAATCGAGTACATGTCTTTAAAGTATTTACAGGCTGCATAAGTTGATTTAACTGGATCACGACGATCATCTGTAAATGAATTCACCTTCAAATCGTAAATAATTCCCGTTGAGTACATAAACTGCCATAAACCTGTTGCTCCTACTCTTGAGACTGCTACTGGATTTAGTGCTGATTCAATAATCGATAAATATTTAAATTCTAACGGAAGGCCTTCTTTGTCTAACACCTCTTCGTACATTGGGAAATAGAGGTTAGATAGGCCCATTACTCGTTGTGTTAAAGCCCTTCGCTTATAAGCGTACAGATCAATAAAATCCTTTACATAACGATTGTATGAAAGTGGAATTGGACAAGAAATTTTTGCCATCCTCTCGATATACTCCTGATCAGAAAAATAAGGAATCACACCCGTGTTAGCCATGCTAGCATTAAAACAGTTAGCATCTAAACAATTGAAACGAACAACATGGTTTAATGTAACCAGACTATCCAACATACTCGAAATGGCTGAAATGTTTTGTGTTGAGTCGTTTATTTGTGCAACTGAGGAAGTTTTGCCTATCAGACAAAAGAAAATCACTAAAAATGCACTGCTTAACTTTTTCAATGAAAACATTCTACTTTACTATGTTGGATTATAGATTAAACACTTGAAACTAATCAATAATTGAAGTAATTAACAACTTTGAATTGAATTACACTTTTTAAGAAAACTAGAAGACGACTGAATATCAGTATAATACAGTTAGTCTTAAATTGCCTCAGTCACAAATTTAGGGAAAAAGATTAAAAAAAAGTGAATAAAGTATGAAGAGCTTTATTCAGCCATTTTTACACTGTCTTGCTGCGTACGAAAAATGAGCTTTAAAAAATAAGGTAACGTGCAAAACAAAACCGCCATAGCTAACAAAATATAAAGTAAATACAGACTTGAAATATTACGAAGCAACATTGCTGTTGTAATAAAGACAATATTGATTATATACAAGGTTAACGTAGCTTCTCTATGTGTCATTCCTAAATCAAGTAAATTATGATGGATATGATTTCTATCTGCTTCAAAAGGAGATTTTCCATTTAGTATCCGTACCATGAAAATTCTGAAAGTATCTGCCAACGGAATAATTAAAATTGCTATGGCCATAGCAGGACTTGATCGGAAAGGAAATTCAAATGGCAATGATTCAAAACTTAACCCTATGAATTTAATGGCCAACACTGATAAAATTAATCCAACAACAAGCGACCCCGTATCTCCCATAAAAATAGACGCAGGATTGAAATTATAGATTAAGAATGCTATCAATGAACTGAACAAAGCAAACGACAAAATACATAACCCCATATTTCCGTAATTATAAAACCATAATCCGAAAGTAAATGAGGCTATCGCACCGATACCACCTGCTAGTCCATCAATTCCATCAATTAAATTGTATGCATTAATGATTGTTAGAATTGTCAAAATGGAAAGACCTACACTAAACCAATACGGAATTTGATAAACACCAAATATTCCACATAAACTGGTAATACGAATATTAGCAAAAAATACGACGATAATAGCCGCTAATACCTGGCCTATCAGTTTTTTGTGAGGCGTGAGATTATAAAGATCATCTTTAATTCCAATAAAGAACATGACAATAATCGCGGCAATAATGTATTGCGAAATACTTGACTCAATACTTGCTGAACAAAATGTATAGGAAAAAACGGTTCCTGCAAATATTGCTAATCCACCAAGGGTTGGGAGATTTTGTGCATGTTTCTTTCTTTCACATGGTTCATCGAACAATCCTTTCAACACCGAAACCCTGATAATTGCAGGAATGGCGAAAAAAGTGATGATGAACGCAATCGAAGATGAAAGTAAAATTTTAAACATGCAATTATTTAATTCTATTTATGCTAAAATATCTAATTGAAAATTGATATGAATTTAATTTTTGCCAACCGACCAATATAATTGGTGAATCAACAATTTTTAAACTCAAAGCCTTTTAACTGCATTTAAATAAAATTGTTTCAGACCTAGCCACTGAATACACTCGATTGATTTATTTCTAGTTTCCAGTAAATATCGCCTTACGCTTACCCAAAAAGGCTTCCGTTCCTTCTTTAAAATCGTTAGTAACGAAGCAAGCACCAAAGCGCTCAACTTCTGTATTAAAACCGTCTGAATTTTTATCGTAAGAAGCATTTACAGTTGTAACAATCTCAGCAATAGCCAGCGGAGCCATATCAATTATCTTATTCAAAATCTCTTCGCATTTGGCAATCAGATTATCCTGAGGCACTACATGATTCACCAATCCTAATCGATGCGCTTCATTCGCATCAATCACATCAGCCGTCATTAATAATTCCATTGCTTTGCTTTTACCAACCAACATTGGTAAGCGTTGCGTTCCGCCGTAGCCTGGTATCAAACCTAACTTCACTTCTGGCTGCCCAAACTTTGCATTTTCTGCAGCTACGCGC
Organism: Bacteroidota bacterium; assembly: GCA_046303115.1. Classification (GTDB taxonomy): domain Bacteria; phylum Bacteroidota; class Bacteroidia; order AKYH767-A; family OLB10; genus CAINEC01. The sequence continues at coordinate 49,645 of JBKCGZ010000207.1, forward strand.
ATATGACAAGCCATCGCTAATTCACATCCTCCACCTAATGCAAATCCGTTAACCGCTGCAATCACAGGTTTACCACATGCTTCAATAGAATTAAATACTGCGTGACCGTGAGCTGACAGCGCCTTGCCTTCTTCCAACGAATAAGCAGCGAACTCACTAATATCGGCACCAGCCACAAATGCTTTCGTGCCTGCACCCGTTAAAATAATTCCTCCAACGCTATTATCATTCGCAGCAGCATTGATAGCTACTCCAATTTCAGCGATCGTATTTTTATTTAATGCATTTAATTTATCAGGGCGGTTAACCGTAATAATTAAAATTTTTCCTTTTTGCTCTGTTGTAATATTCTGATACATAAAAATTATCTTCTGTTTTTATTTACCCAATCGGTGATGTAATTAATAATGGTTTTAGTGTCGGTGCCTGGTGCGAATAATTCTCCGCATCCCATTTCTATCAGCTTTTTCATATCTGCATCCGGAATAATTCCACCGCCGGTAAGTAACACATCATTCAATGATTTTTCTTTCATTAAATTTAAAATCTTTGGAAAGACTGTCATGTGTGCACCTGATAAAATGCTAACGCCAATTACATCAACATCTTCTTGTAAAGCTGCATTCACTACCATTTCTGGGGTTTGGCGAAGTCCAGTATAGATTACTTCCATTCCTGCATCACGCAAAAAAGAAGCAATCACTTTTGCTCCGCGATCGTGACCGTCTAATCCTACTTTTGCAATTAAAACTCGAATAGGTCTGTTCATTCTACAAAAATGATAAAATAATTCATACTACCCGATGCAAAAAACAAAGAGGAGCAAAAATTTGCTCCTCCTGACCTGAAATACTTATACTGCTACTGACCGTTCATCTATTTTTACTCCTGCATCATTTTCAATCACAATTTTATAATCGCCTTTGGCTATGTCTGACAGATTTATATTTAATGGAATTGTGCATTGCCCTGCCGCTTGATTTAAGATCGCATAAATTGTTTTGATGGATTTCCCTTCTTGATCATACAATTTTACCTGGATGTTAGAAGGCTGTGATAACACCACTTGCATTTCTCCTTGAATCAAGGTAGGTACATTCGAAAATTCCATATCATTACCCGTTTGTGAAGGAGCATAATGTTTTTGATACCACGGGAAATCTACATTTTCATTTTTACAAACCCATTTTACAAACTCTTTTTCTTTATCGTTGTCTGTAATAATGGTATTTAAACTATGTCCGTTGGTATAATGCCAAACCAGTTGCTGCGCTAAATAGTTATCGTTGATGCGTCGGTTATTTAATTCAGTTAACGCTTGAACTAATAAAGGCGCTCCCATACTTGTGCGACCAAAGTTAGTATCGTGACCAGGACAACGTGCAGTACTATTACCACAACGTGCGTATATCATAACATCTTCTTGTCCGTGCGGATCTAATGCAATAATAGAAGGACGAGTTACCACATACGGTTGTATGTCTTGCGTTGCATAAAATATTCTTCCAGCTTCTAACTGTACGTTGATCGGATTATTCGAATTGTTGTTTAATTCTAAATCCATTGATCGGTTGGCCACATAATCTGTAGTAATCTTGTAGGAGATCAATCCACGTTTCATCGCATCTTCAAATGTTACGAGTGTAGTTCCGAAGGAAGCAGTAGAGATGACACACCCAATCATCGCTACGATTAGCTTCAAGTTGTTTTTCATAGTCTTTATTTATTAGATAAGATTTGTTTTTCAAGAAGGTCACTACGACCGATTTTTAAATTAACAGTTTCATTTTTATCGAACCCTTCACGTAAATCAATATGCGCTCCAATCAAATTATTTTTTAGTGTAAACTGTTTCCCTTCCTTATCGATGAGTTCTACATCGATATATCCTGCAAATTGTAAATCAGTAATTGGAATTGTTACGCTCGAAGCAGGTGAAGTATACAATGCATTGTAAGCAGTAGAAGGATTTTTCTGCGCGATACTTACTGTTTGTATTTTACATCCTGATGGCGCTTTGATTTTTAATCCGCTGTTTAATTTTTCATCTGGATAAAAAAATCCATATACGCCCGGACAATTTACATAGGCGTAATAAGCACCGTTCTTTTTATTTCTATCGATTCGGAATTTAGGAGTAGATTCTTTCACCCAACGCTTTTTTTGAATATCCCATTGATACCAAGTTAAATTTTTGAATTCCATTTTTGAGTCAGCATTGAGTTTTACCTCTACTGGATTATCTAAACATCTTTTTCCATTGATGGTAAGTTCACATACGCTTATCGCATTAATCATTTTATTTTTATCATCCAGCGTAGAATATTTCGCACTCCATTCATCGAATGATAAAATGCGTAAATCGGATGTTTCGTTGATTGTTTGACAAATAACACCTGTGTTATTTAAAAAGCAAACTGCAAATAAGAAAGCCCATTTTTTCATATTACTTAATGTGTTTAAGGGTTACTGTTTTTTCATTATCAAAATCATTGTACACCTGATATCCTTTCTCCGGAAAATTCACTTTTAATCCGTGTACTACTCCATAATTTTTTGTTGCCTTTTTTATTTTGAACTCATGTCCTACCATATGCTCCCAATCTTGCACGCCGCTATACTTTATATTCCCATTTTGATCGATGATGGAATATTGCACTGTAATATCGTTGCTTAACTTCGGAAGTAAAAACAACATACTTGTTCCACCATTTACAGGCGTTCCTTCCCAGGAAGAATAAACACTTTTTTGAATGATAGCCGAGGTAAATGCTGTTCCTTTGGGAGCGCGAATTAACACTGCATTTTTATTTTGATCAAGTGCAAGTATTCGATAGTATCCAGAAGAAACAACAGGGCAACATAAAAATGATTGTCGCTCGCTGATTGCTTTTTTCGGATATTGAAATTGAGCGGGTAGCCACATCCGTGAGTTATTATCGAAATACTCCATGGTTAGTAGTTTCATCGACATTGTTGATTTATACGGAATCAAAACTTCATCAATGATTGAATCATTGGCCGACTTATCCAATCTAAAAAAGGCTAGTATACCAGCTGCATCTGCGGTGTTATATTTCTCTACCGTTTCACTGAATTTCTCATTGTTGTTGTAAGGATCAATGGAGCGAACAGTAGGTTGCGATGGCTTTAATAGGTAATCACAGATTCTGTATTTTAGAAAATAGCCATTCTCTAATTTAATGGTAGTGTCTTGAAAACAGAGTGGATCCGGATTAAATACTAGTGTAGTTGGATCTTTTTTCTCTTTGCCAATCACTTTATAATACAGTAATACTTCTCCTTTTGTAACTGCTCGTGCTGGTTTATAATTAGAGAGTGCTGCTAATTCTTGCGTTACACTTGTGGGAGGAATTCCTTCTGCTAATAATAAAAAACAAACTTTGTCGGCAGTCTTTTTATCTCTATCATCTGCATAAACCACCGTTACATAATCGGCGGTAAACATTTCGTTAGAGGCTTCTCTGATTAAAACAATTGCATTTGAATCGAGAATTGTTGGATTTCTTCCAACATCGACAGTTATCGTTTTAAAGACTTTGGTGGTATCGCTCGCTAGGCAGGCGTTCGATAAAATGCTCCATACAATTAGTACGAACATTACTGCGTAAACTTTTCTTTGTCGTTTCATACAATATAAGTTTAAAGGTTTGACAAATTTTTCAGGCAGTAAATGTTCAGTCCATGCAGTGGATATTTTTTAGGATTAGAAAATGAATTGAATTAATGTGGTTAACGAAATATTAACGCAGGATGTTGATTATATATTGTGTTAAAATCCCGTTTGACTTTCATCGGGTTTAAAAGGTGAGTCTTGCTGATGCAGTTTAATTGCTTTTTTAGAGAGATAATATCCAGCAATTAACGAAACGGTAGCACCGCCATATATTCCAAAATTATCTCCATTGAAAATAAAGAAGTCGTACAATCCGTGTAAAACAGAAGCCGCTATCAAACCTAAGGTGCCAAAACCTTTTTTATTATAAAATTTCTGAATACCTAAAAAATATCCAATGATTACTGCAAAAAACGCATGCGCTGGAACTGCTGTAAACATCCGAAGAAATGCGACTCCCATTCCGTGATTAAAAACATACATGATATTTTCTGCAGTTGCAAATCCCATACTCACCATCACTGAATAGGTAATTCCATCAAAGGGCTCATCGAAATAATCACTGCGGTAGGCAAATCGTCGAGTAAAAAAATATTTCGATCCTTCTTCCATCAAACCAATTCCAACAATACAAGAAATTAAACCTTCTGCGATATTAGTAGATGAATTTTGTAGTCCGGATGTTTGAAATAACAACTCTAAAATAATAGCAGGAATAATACTAACAACTCCTAAAAAAAACGACTTTATAATCAATGGCATTGGCTCACGATCATATTTATCCTGCCAGAAAATATAATAGGCAATGGCTAACCCTGGCGCTATAGCCAATCCTAAAAGAATTAAATAATGATTCATAATAAGTCTGATTTTATTTTTTTATTCATGTATCGATGTGCTTTGTCCACTACTATTGCGTAGCTCTTTCCCTCGAAAAAAACATTTTCTTCCTGTTGGTGTTTATCATCCAATGCTAAAGTAAAAAGTCCGTCATCATCCATCGTCAAAGTAATTGCATACTTTAGCAAAATCTGTTTAAGCTTCGTAGTGTTACGCATGACTAAATATAATTAATAATAAAACACAATTCTCATTCATGAAAAATATTTTTATTTCCGGTGCCTCTGGATTTATCGGAACTCACATTGTAATCGAAGGATTAAAAAGAGGTTGTACCATTACAGGCACAACGCGTTCGATGCACAAAGAAGGTGTGTTAAGAGAAATTGTGAGTGCACATTTAGGAGAAGAAGCATTATCCCGTTTAATCATTTACTACTGTGATTTAAATTCTCCGGATGGATGGGCTGACGCGATGAAAGGATGTGATGCGGTATTGCATGTGGCCTCGCCTTTTCCAATGGGATTGCCCAAACATGAAGATGACTTGATTCTTCCTGCACGCAATGGAGTGAAACATGTTTTTGAGGCTGCATTAAAAAATAATATTCATCGTATTGTTCAAACGTCTTCTATTGCAGCAATCATGTACGGACATGAAAAGGGAAGAACCATATTTGATGAACACGATTTTACGAATCTCGAGGGAGGAATGATAACTCCTTATACAAAAAGTAAAACGTTAGCGGAGCAAGATGTATGGAAGTATGCGAAGCAACATCCTGAATTAAAAGTAAGTGTTATCAATCCCGGATTTGTATTAGGTCCGTTGTTGAATAAAGAAATAGGAACAAGTGCAGATGTTGTGTTAAAATTGATGAAAGGCGAATTTCCAGGAGTGCCGAAATTAGGATTTCCGATAGTAGATGTGAGAGATGTTGCAGCGGCGCATTACAATGCATTAGAGAATGAAAACAGCATTGGACATCGTTATGCAGCAGTAGCAGAATCGCTTTGGTTTAAAGATATTGCTAATGCTATTTTAGCATCGCATCCAACGTATCATAAAAAAGTGAAAGCGCGTGAACTTCCTAACTGGTTTATTAAAATTTTCTCCTTGTTTGATAAACCTACACGAATGATCCTTGATGAGCTCGGATTTTGTGCGGTTATCAGCAATCAAAAAATGAAAACTGATTTAAAGATAAATCCTATTTCATCGAAAGATGCAATACAAGCAACAGCTAGTTCGCTCGTTGAATTGAAATTAGTGTAGATTAAAATACTCATCAAAAAAATTAACTTTGCAAAAATTTTAAATGATGAGTTGTGAACTATGTGGTTCTGACGAGAACCTTAACCAGCATGCTATTGCTCCCGATGGTGCAAAATCGATTTTAATCTGCGATAAATGTGCGCGTCAAATTGAGAAGAAAGAAGAGTTAGATGCAACACACTGGACTTGCTTAAAAGACAGTATGTGGAGTGAGAATCCAACAGTGCAAGTAGTAGCTTGGAGAATGCTGAATCGTTTGAAGAACGAAACATGGGCAGCTGACGCAATCGACATGATGTATTTAGATGATGACATGATGGAATATGCAAAAGCAACGAACGATCATTTAGAAAGTGATGGCGATGGAATACACCGCGATTGCAATGGTGCTATTTTATTGGCAGGTGATTCAGTAACGTTGATTAAATCGTTGGATGTAAAAGGATCATCGGTGCAAGCGAAAATTGGAACAGCCGTTCGTAATATCAAATTAGTTCACGACAATACGGAACAGATAGAAGGAAAAATCGACGGACAGCAGATTGTTATTTTAACGAAGTACGTAAAGAAGTCGTAGGACTAAGCCTTTACTGTTTTACGACTCATTTGCATATTACGTAGTCGGTGCATTGTTATTTCTGCACGACTACTAGCTGTATTGATGGAGAACAACTGTTTTACTTTGCTTAAAATTGCTTTTAAAGAATCCATATCTGTTAGGTAAAACTGTTAGAATAATTTAAAGTAGGAATAAATAGCTAATCTACGCTTGCTTTTGTAAATAAACGCGCAACGACTACCTTAAAAAAGCAGTTGGACCTGAATAGTAAAAAAAGCGGTTGAACGGCTTCCCTTGAAGATTGAATAGTACTACCTATGTAAATATTAATCAAAGACTATAATAGGTTGCCTGAATGAATCCCTATAATTTTATTTGGATGTTACAAAGCCAATTTCAATCCTAACATTCTTTACAATACTACGGTGTAACAAAATCATAGCTCACGTTTTCTCCCATTAGCAAGGGCTGCTTCGACCATGTTTCAATCCCGTTTCGTGTACGAATCGAGATATAATAACTATTACCTGCTGCAATTGCAGGAAACGAAGCGGATGCATTTCCATCGATATCTAATAAAGCGGTGGTTGAATAAATCGTATTGTAAGGACTATTTGGTGCGTGAAGTTCAACGATGATAGAATCACAAGCTGTAGGACTATTATGTAGTTCATTGTTGTATAGAACAGGTTCCATCCGCCCTGAGCTAGTCATAAATCCTTCAATAAACGCATGCAGATTAAGTACAGATTGATCAATGCAAAGATTAACAACAATTGATGCAGATTGGGTAACACCACAACCGTTAGCGTCAACTGCGGTAACCTGATAGCTCTGACTATTTGTTGGCCATACTAACGGGTTAGCAATTGAAGAATTATTAATGGCATTTATTGGTGTCCAGCTATACGTGAAATTAGAGAAGGGAGTAAACCGTACTGCACTATTTGTAATACCAAAAACTGATGCATTCCGTCCTGTTGGTACTACACCAGCCGAACCGTTACTATTCTCAATACCCTGTGTTGTTACCTCCCCAGGAACCGACGTTATAACCTCGCTATGTATTTCAATAACATTCGTACTTTCATACAAGATAATTTGTCCACGCATCGGATAGGCAGTACCGTTATAATGATAAGTATTATAACGAACAATTAGTTTACGATTTGGAGCAATACCCGTAGTAAAATAACTAACCACTGATGAATTAGCTCCTGGATTTAAATCGTTCCATGCAAATGCAATAAGGTTATCAGGGCTACCAATACTTGGGATTAAACTACCTGTACAGCAACCATTCGCCATATTCGCATTAAAACCAATAAATCCATTGGAAGAAACATAAAAGTTGGTATAAAGATTCCCATAATAGTTAAAAGTAAATCCAATTGGTTGCGCAGTACTCACAGCTTCATCAGTCAATGGAATATTTGTTCCACTACCTGTAATAGGAGCATACGTAATTGTCGACAAATTATATCCAGAAATAGCATTTGAGTTCGTAATTGTAGCCGCTAACTGCAATGTATCACCACTGCAAATAGTATCAGGAGTGGTAGTAACTGAAACATCAAACGACGTAATAGTAATATAATTAGAAATTAATAGAGAGTCGCTACCAAGCGTATTAGTAACAACAAGTTTCACCGAATATTTTCCAGGTTGCGCATATGTATGCGTTGGATTCTGTTGTGTTGAAGTATTGCCGTCTCCAAAATTCCATAACCATGCCTGCGGAATATCCGTAGATAGATCATTAAATTTCACCGATCCAGGGCAAACAGCCGTTGTTTGTGTTGCATTGAAATTTGCAATTGGTGGAGCTGTAGGATTATTACAAAATGGTGGATACGTAAAATCAACCACCTCGTCACCAACTGCGTTAGAACTTCCCTGCGTGGCCAAGTAGCCCATTCCACGACGTGCAAACGCTTCCCATATCTGACAACGATGTGCACCACTGTAAAGAATATCGTCGGCCAATAAAATCGCATCTCGGGCATCAATATAACCAGGACTACATGGTTGTAGCTTCATCCCTTCTAACACTAGTTTCATTGCAATGTTATTTCCTGAAGTACCTGTGTACAGATTCGGATTATATCCAAAGTCACGAATAAGAAACCACGTCATATCCCAAATTGCAGCGCACCATATTTCACCTCTTCCATGGGGATATACACTCGTTGATATATCAGCATAGGTGAGCGGATTAATACTCATGTTTGTTGAATAAGGATAACGACGGATACCCGCTCCGTTAGTTGATTGCCCTTTTGCAAAGGTGCCAATACCACGTGCATTGATACCTTGATCACCTGGCTCTATAGTTAGTATCAAGCCCAGCCAATCACTCCAACCCTCACCACCTTGTTCTGCATTTGTAAGACAACTAGCTGCTGCTGGTCCACCAGTAAGTCTATTGGAAACTCCATGACCATATTCATGCGCTACAATTCCGTTATCAAATGAGCCGTCTAATTGAGGAGGTGGTGTGCAAATTACAAGATTTGCATTCACTGTAACAGAATTATTCAGTTGTGTTTTCATTGCATTTCCATCTGATTGCGTTACTGAAACAGATGGAATAGTGATAGTAGTTGTTGGTGTGCCACTCATAGCAGGAGGAGTTGTTCCTGTTGTATTATTAGCTATGATAACTCCAATAGCACCAGCAGCCTGAGCAAATTGAGTTTTGATAACAAAGCTACATGTGCCTCTATCGATCAACGCTATTTTTCCCGATATTGATGCTGCATTGGTGAATGCTGAACAGCCATCTGAACTTGTACCTACACCATCTTGAGCAAGAACAACATTTGCTGTTATATTAAACGCAGAAGCTGGGTTGTAACTAGCAATACCTACAGGTTTTAATCCTGCAATAGCAGTAGGTGAGTTTATAGTTAACGAATTGTTACATACTGTTGGGTTGGTCCAGAGATACATTTGCATACGTGGATTAGACCCATCTGGTGGAGTTGCAAAATTTGCATTATTAGTTCCACTACCATCAAATCCTTCGGCGTTTACATAATCGTTAGCGGCTCCGCCATTTCCATAATTATTCTGTTGGAAATTTCCTGCAACCTCATTAAAACCATTCTGATGAAGGATATCATGAATCACATTATTCATGTAAAATAGATTAGTAAGTGATGCATTTCTTTGATATGCGTTAGACGAATCAGGATGATATGGAAAGTTAAAGATCTGCGAAGAACCACCATCTGGAGAATAACCTGGAAGATTATCACTATTGGCATCTTCATAAGAATATACATTGTTTCCACGTGTTATATTATACTCGGCGCCAATAGCGCCATTGGTATCATGCCAACCATATGGTGAAGCCACTGGTTCAGATGGATCATTTAATAGCTGAAGTGTACCATGAATAGGGCTTTCAATAGGAAGAGGGAAAACATTATACTTTGCTGTACCAGACCCAGGCATTGGTAGTGGGTCAGGCGACATAACATATGGTGAAGTAGAATGGGCCGAATGATCATGTGGAACATTAAAATTACAAGAGATAACCCAGTCGTTTTTTTCTAAAAATTCTCCAGTGGTTGCATCAATACGAATATTCCAATAATGCGAACCATCCTTCAGGTCGAGGGTAATATTCCATGCTAGTTTTACTGCTTTTGTTGTTTCTACATACATCAGTTCAACTTCTACAGGCGAAGAAAGGAGTGATGTAATGTCAGCAGTAAATTTTCGTGTTTCTCCATTCTTCATAACAGGTACTGGAACGGAGGCCTCCATCTCTAAATGTGAAAATGCAGCACTAATTGCCTGCTGTGGAGTAATTGAGGGTGTTACATTATTTATCTTAGAAGATAGTTTGCTTACAAATGGAATTTTTGACACATACACCTTACCGTTAGAAATTACAACGGGAGCAATCGCATTAAAAACCGGAATACCTTTCCATGCTTGCTGTAAATAGATATATGTCCTTTCTGTTGCAGGATCAGTATACTGCGAAGAGATTGTAACATCCTTAATATCTGATTCTATGAGCCCTGATTTACCTAGATTGTTACTAAGGTAGCTTTGAACATTAGCTGGAACCTGCTGTGCTTTTGCAACTGAAAAGATAATTAAAAAATTAATGATTATAAAAATAACCCGATTCATATGGAATATAGCTTTCAAGCAAAATTTGTTTAAGTTGTTTTAAAGACAAATAATTTTAATGAATGGATGCAAGTTAAAGAATTCAGGCGAAAAAACCATGCTTTCTGTAAATGGGTGCAATAAAAACAACTTAATAATGAAATCTATCTTTGCATAATAGTTGCAAATATCATGGGCATAGATATAAATTACTTACAAATATTCATTGGGCTTTGCTTTTTGTTGTTCAATATTAAAATAGTTAATGTGATTAAATTATCTAGCAAATATATTACTCTAGCATCCTGATTTAAAATTAAATAATCTATGATGTATGTGAACTTTTTTTAGGACGGGTCACGATGAATTGTAATGGATATAAAACAAAACAGGAGGTCAAAAATGACCTCCGGTCTATGAACGCTCCCTCTCCTGGGCTCGAACCAGGGACCCCATGATTAACAGTCATGTGCTCTAACCAGCTGAGCTAAGAAGGAATACTCTTCTCTTTGCCTAACAAGGAGAAGAACATCGTTTCCGGCTCATGCTATCATGAAGTTATACTTGTATATACTTCACGACTAAAACACGTGTTTGGGTGGGAACTCTGTTGTAGTTATAAAGAACGAGCATTTCTACAACGGACGGCAAAAATACACCGAGATTTTTAATTAACAAAATGGTTTGTGCTTATTTTTTTAAATTATTGATTTTTAGCGGATTGTTGTCCAGGCCTTTCTGTTTATTAATGCCTCACCATTAATTTACGAGATTATTGCCCCTTATTCAACGAATTATCCGTTCATTTGTCAAACATTTAATCGCTTTTTATGTCCGTTAAATTTTCAAACTTAGAACACGACGCTTTTCATACTGAATTAAAAAATGAAGTGGCAGCACTTTTAAAATCGACAAATCTCCAGACCCAACGACAACGTTTATTATACTTCAAGGTAGCATTTTACTTCGCTATATTCATCGCAGCTATTGCTTTGCTTTACCTTTCACCTGCAAACAACTTAACTCAATTAATCGGTCGTTATTTATTTGTTGGGGTATCAGGAGTATTCCTAGCATTTAATGTAAGCCACGATGCAACACACGGCACCATCTCCAAAAAGAAATGGGTGAATAAACTTATCTTTTATTTGTCGTTTAATCTGCAAGGTACCAACGCTTATTTATGGTCGGTACGACATAAAGCATCACATCATGTGTTTCCGAATGTAGATGGCTGCGATGCCGATATTGATGATAATCCTGTGATCCGATTGTCGCCAACTAAAAAGCATTTATGGTATCATCAATACCAAGCTTATTATTCATTTTTCGTTTATTGTATTTACACTATTCATTGGGTGTTTTTCAAAGACTGGCTCTACTTCAGTAAATCGCAAATTGCAAATCTGAAAAATATCAAACATACATTCGGTGAATTTATGGATGTGTTTTTATGGAAAGTCTTCTATTTATCATTGATGATTTTTCTTCCGCATTATTATTTGCATTATTCATGGGTTTGGGCCCTTACTTCGTTTCTAATTGCACATGTTGCGGTTTCTTTAATTTTCATTTTCACGTTAATTATCTCTCATCTAACTTTGGAAACTGATTTTCCTGTTCCAGATGAAAATGAAAAACTACCTTACAATTATAGTCAACATCAGTTAGCAACCTCGCTCGATTATTATCCAACAAATCTATTCGTAAACTTTTTCCTTGGAGGATTTAATTCGCATGCAGCTCATCATCTGTTTCCACATTTGCCGCATACGTTGTACACTGATATCACTCCCATCATCCAACGATTAGTGAAAAAATACAATTACCAATATAATTTAAGCACGCTTCCAAAAGCCATCGCATCTCACTTTTTGTATTTGAATAAGATGGGACAAAGACGATAAAATTGCATTCTATTTTCTGCTTATTTTTGTTATCCCAAAACAAATCTTAAAATGAAAATTAAGTTTCTGATCATCATCGGGATTTTATTTATAAATAATTTTTTATTCGCTCAATCTTCTAACGCTAATGAAAAATGGCAAGGTGGCTTTAACGCTCCTGGGGTAGAGGGAATAGTTTTGTCAATGGCAACCGACTCACCCTATGTATATGTGCTGGGTACATTTACTAAAATTACAGGAAGTTATAAGTCGCCACGCATTGCGCGTTTTGATGGAAGTTCGTGGTCTGCATTCCCAGATACCGTTAACATGCCTTATAACGGGAATGTTATTAAAGTGAATAATGGAGTCATCTATGTTTTATCTGATAGTAAAGTTTTTCGTTGGAATAACAGCTGGAGTGTAATTGGTGATGCTGCTAACTATTCCATCTTTGATTTAGATTTTGATGCCGCAGGAAATATTTATGCAGTAGGTAATTTCCCAACAATGAATGGTGTCGCTGTAAATGGAGTTGCTAAATACAATGGAACTACATGGTCGGGATTAGGAACAGGTGCAGCGAATGTTACAAGCGATTATCCATTTGCTGTTAAAGTAATTGGGACATCCGTTTATGTTGGTGGAAACATGACGAATGTCGGAGGTTTTTTATGCAGTGGTTTTGCTAAATGGAATGGCTCATCATGGTCAATACCGAATACGGGTGGTTATGCTATTGGCGGTTCTGTTTACATGACAAACATCAATAATGATCTTTACATTGCTGCTAATTCAAGCTTTCAAGGTGGTATATGGCAAAATGCAGTATTCAAGTATAACGGTAATGTATTTACCCGTTTAGGAAATTATTTTGACGCCCCTGCTAATGATATTACCAACCATAACAATACTATTTACATCGGAGGAACTTTTACTACTTGTGGAAGCACTCCAGTCAATAAAGTTGGTAAATGGGATGGCACTACTTGGACAAATGAAGGTGCAGACTTAAATATGGAAGTATCGTCGGTAGAAGTTAATAGCTTTTGTGAACTAGCGGGTGGTTACTTAAGTGGGATTTTTGGTCCGGATGATTATCATAACATTGCTATTAAGAAAAACAATACTTGGCGTCCAATTGGAAATGGAATGAACGGAAATGTAAATGCTGTATTAGTACATAACGATACCCTTTACGCAGGAGGCGCTTTTACACAAGCAGGAGGAACCATCGTTGATAAAGTAGTGAAGTGGAATGGTTCGCAATGGGAGATGTTACAAGGTGGATTAATCATTAATAACATCAACGATTTAATTTTTTATAATGATACGTTGTATGCCGGTGGCGATTTCACCAATCCATCGACGTTAGGCGGTGTGTATGTGATGAAATGGAATGGATCAGCATGGGTAGAAGTTCCTAATGGCGTTAATTACAGAGTATATTCATTAGAGGTATATAATAACGAACTTTATGTGGGTGGCGATTTTTCTGCGATTGGATCAGGTCCTGCTAATAATATTGTAAAATATAACGGTAGCGCGTGGATTCCTATTGGTGGTTTTACTAACGGACTTGTTCGTGATATTAAATTTGATTCGAATGGAACTTTGTATGCTGGTGGCGTATTTACAACAATTGGTGGAGCTGCTGCAAAACATATTGCAAAGTATGATGGTACTACTTGGTCGGCTGTTGGATCAGGTGTAGATAATACGGTTACTTGTATTGCTATTTCTCCAACAAATGAAGTTTACATTGGCGGATTGTTTACGTTGGGCTATAATGTTGGATTGATGTATCACATTGCAAAATTTAATGGAACAAACTGGCAAGCCGTAGGTGGTGGTTTAGGCAACTTTACTTCGGTTGTGTACGATATGGATTTTCATTGCGATGATTTATACGTTTGTGGATCGTTTAAAACTGCAGGAATAGATACAGTAAATAATGTGGTGAAATGGAATGGTAGTGCTTGGCAAGGATTAGGTTCAGGGTTAACGCAAGATACTACTGCTGTGCCTTATGCCTTTTCAATGGACTTTCAGAATAATAATTTATGGATAGGTGGAAATTTTGCGTGGGCTGGCGGAAAACGTTCTGATAAAATTGCGGGCTATGCGATAGAAGGAGTTCCTTCTGTTGAAATTACATCAGTAACTTCTTCCGGATGTACAGGTGATACGCTTTTATTTCAAGCAAGCGGATATAATCTAGGAACAAATCCAACTTACCACTGGCTCGCGAATAATAATCCGATAGGAAACAACAGTTCAACACTTCAATCCTCCACTCTTACTAACGGTACTGTATTAACGCTAATGATTATTGCCGACCCGTCTTGCGGTAACGGAGATACAATTTACAGTACGCCTATAACGCTACTTTTAACTCCTTTACAAACACCACTCATCAATCAATCGAATAATAACTACACCATCACGAATCCAGATGCATTAGCAACCTATACATGGCAGTTGGATAATGCTGGAACATGGGGAAATATTATTCCAACGGTAACAGGTAATAGTTATACAGCTGTAAATGCTGGCCTCTATCGTGTACGTGGCGATAAAGGAAGTTGTACTCGCTATTCGCAAACATTAGTTTCTACTTCTGTAAATGAATTAGCAAATAATTTTAATTTACAGATTAGTCCGAACCCAGCGCATGATTTACTAAACATTCAAAGCACGAGCAAAATAAATAGTATCGAGCTTTTAGATATTATAGGAAAATCTGTCTTGATAGAAAATCAGTTATCAAAAGATAATATGAGTTTAGCCCTTAGCAGAATTTCACCAGGTATTTATTTTGTTAGAATAACCGATCAGAATAAATCGGTTGCTACACGACGATTTGTAAAAGAATAATTTTATTCTTTCGATTTTCTTTTTTGCAACCAGGCATCAACGCTATTGGTACCTGAGCCTATCATGGCAATTGCAATAAATGCTATCATGTATAAAAGCGAATGTTCACGTTCATCCAACGGCTCGCCTGAATGTGCTACAAATGCTGCCACAAACATGGTAATGATTGCAGGAATTGCTGCCCATCGAGTTTTAAATCCTACAATTAAAAACAATGGAGCTACTAACTCACCAATCACAGCTAATAACAAAGATGTTTCGGTGCCCAGTCCCATAAAATCCATGAATTTAATTTCTCCACCTGCCATTAACTTTTCTAATTTGTGCGTACCATGCAAAAGCATTAATGCAGGGATTCCTACT
>JBKCGZ010000208.1:0-8699 GCA_046303115.1 Bacteroidota bacterium
GTTACCCGTACGACAGTTTAGCAAACTGTTCCTTTCGGCCTCTCAGGCACCTCACCTTATGTGGGGTTGCAAATGTAAGAAGTAAATACACTTCTCCAAAATTTATTTTTAATTTTATTCAAAGTGTTTTTCAGTGCTTATATTTTATATTTGTTAGATGTCTAAAACACCAAGAACACTTCAGTTATTTTTGTTTAACTATTTCATTTTGATTCTTTTTGTTATTGGATGTAATTCCGATGAATTAAAAGAAGTGCCAGATAATAGTGCTTATTCATTAGCTTACATATTACCCAATTCAAAAATTTGGGATCCCACCTGGTCGAAATTAAATCAAGTAAATGTGCATATTCTAGCGGATCCTGATAATTTACATCCTACAAATGGATCTTCTCAAATTCGTGATGAAGTCCTTCAGTATTTGCATGGTGCACTCATAAATACCGATTTGAAAAATGGTAACATGAGAGCTGGTATTTGTGAATCAATGCCAAAATTTTCAGATGATAAAAAGTCGCTAACATTTAAGATCAGAAAAGGAATTGTTTGGGATGATGGTACTCAGGTAAATGCTGGTGATATAGCTTTCACTATTAAAGCATCAAAATGTGCACTAACCAATAATGTCTCAAATAAGTTCTTTTTTGAAAACGTTAAAGAGATTTTTATAGATACAACTGATAGTTTAAAGTTTACAATCGTTTTTAAATCATCATCGGAATATAATCTTCCAATGTGGTGCGACTATCCAATTCTACAGGAAAGTAAATTTGATTTTGATAATAGACTTCGTACTGTTTCAATTAATCAAATGAATGATACCAATTTTATTCAGTCTGCGAATCCAAAATTAGTTGCATGGGCAACAATGTTTAATCAAGAAGAAATGGGTAAAAACCCTAAGCTTGTTAGTGGATTAGGTTCTTATCAATTGGAAAAATGGGAGCAAGGGCAATATATTTCTATTGTAAAAAAGAAAAATCATTGGACATCTCTCTTGAATGACACATTGAATATAGCGTATCCAGAAAAAATTGTATTTCGAATTGCGCAAGACCCCGCAGTTCAGAAATCTGGTTTTATTTCTCAGCTGTTTGATGCTTCAGGCGCCTTTCCAACACGATTATTGTTCGAACTTCAGCAAGATAAAATCTTCAATAAAAATTATCATAGCAAATTCGTAGATACATATGGTTATACTTACATCGCTATGAATATGCATCCCGATGGAATAAAACAGCAATTAATTTTGAATGATATTAATGTTCGAAAGGCACTTGCCTATTCTTCACAAATAGATAATATGATTAAGGTTGTCAATAAGGGGATAAATAAAAGGGTCGCAGGACCAGTAGCGCCACTTAAAAAAGAATATAATCAGGATTTAAAATTAATTCCATTTGATCTAAAAAAAGCGAATGAACTACTTGATGCATGTGGATGGAAAGATTCTGATAAAGATGGAATTCGAGATAAGAAGATCAATAATAAAAAGGTATCGTTAACGCTTGAATTAATTTATTTCAATACGATACCTGATTGGAAAGAAATGGCGGTGATTATTGCAGAAGGTATGAAACAAGCAGGTATTATGATTAAACCTGTTGCTTGTGATTATCCTACATGGATGGAAAAAGTTACGACCCACAACTATGATTTAGCAATGGGGTCTTGGAATACTTCTTCTTTCCCTGAGGATTATAGTCAGCTATGGTCAACTGCATCTTTTATTGGTAATGGTAGTAATTATACTGGATTTGGTAATGCCTCTTCCGATAGTTTGATTAACGCAATTGCAAAGGAGACTGATACTACAAAAAAAATAATTTTAGAGAAGAAAATGCAAAAGCTTATTTATGATGAACAGCCTTATATCTTTCTATATGGATTAGTTCGTCGTTGTGTAGTACATAAGCGTTTTAATCATGTAACATTTTATGCTGAACGTCCTGGGATTTTTTATTCGCCATTGGAGTTAAGTCCTTTACGCAATAAGTCATCCGTTAATAATTAAAAAATGCGAATTATTAGCAAAATAGTTTTAGTTGTCACTTCATTAATTGTTGTAATAGCGTTTTCTTTTTCATTGATACGTTTTCAAAGTGACCGGCCACTACAAGCTGTAACTGCCAATAACAATTTTTCGCAACATGCGATTTCAGTTTATGATCCTTCGTATCTAAAATTGTATCATCAATACGGACTAGATCTTCCTTCGTTTTATTTTTCAATAAGTAATCTTGCATTACCTTATTCTTATAAATATCTACCTGCATGTGATGAAAAAGATTTTTTGATTTACTGGAGTTGTAAGACAGGAAGTCCTGAAACTATTTATAAAGTTTATCAATCACTTATCCAGTTTCACAATGAAGAGTGGAGGATACCACCCTCGCAAGTGTTGAATTTGCAACGATTGTCAAACGGATTAATTTCTACAAACAATATTGATTCGTTGAATAATTATTATCGTCAATATGCTGAAAATCTTCCTCGAGAGTCTTTAACATTTAAAGCAATAGCTTCAGTTAATACCATCACTTCAATTGGGGTTTGGAAACAGTGGGTTCCTGTATTTCATGTGCATACAACTAATCAATTTGGATTGTGGTTTTCAGATTGGTGGAATGGTGGTAATGGGATTTATAATCGATCTTGGATATCGAAAAATAAAGTTGGTTCTGTTATCGAAAAGCCTTTAATTATAACTTTGTTTATTACGATGATTACAATAGTCGTTATTATTTTTTATTCAATTTTTATTTCAGCTGAATTGTTTTTAAATAAGGAGAATAGATCAGTTAATTTTATACTTAATGCCTTTCACTTTTTTTATAGTTTGCCCTCCTTTTTTATTGGTGCGCTACTTATTTTTATATTTTCAAATCCGTATCAATTACAATTGTTTCCTTCCAATTTTTCGTTTGCACCAATAGCAGAAGAAAATTCTATAACAATTTTGGCATTGTTAAAATCATGGAAATATTTTATGTTACCTGTTGTTACATTATCGTTTGGAGCAATTGTTTTTTTTACTTTGATGTTGTATCGTTCGTTCGAGGAAGAATATGCTAAGAACTACGTATTATCAGCCAAAATGATGGGAGTGAATAATCGTACAATTGTTTATAAATATGTTTTGAAAAATGCACTTTACTCGTCATCCACATTTCTGTTTTTGTTGTTTCCTGCTTTATTATCAGGGTCTATTATTGTTGAGCAATTGTTTTCAATTGCAGGAATTGGAAATTTATTAATTACTGCTGCGCGTAGTCAAGATGTGCCGGTTCTTTTACACCTATTTGGATTAATAGGTTTGGTTACGGCTTTATGTTTTGTTGCATTGGATTATTTTCAGCAGAAAATAAATGGTAAATTGCTCTCTAATAAGGAGGATAAAGAATGAAGTGGCCTTATAAAATAATTCTGTTTTATACGTTTATCGCTATAACTGCTCCATTGCTAAGCAATGAAAAACCGATTTTAATTATCAGTGATGGACATCTATCGTTTCCGTTTTTATATGATGAACAAATATTGATAGGGGAGGGAGATTTTTATATTATGCCATTGATTCCATATCGCGCTGGTGCAAGTGATTTTAATAATGCTGATTTTAAAAGTCCGTTTGATGTACAAAGCAATTCAATTTTTAAACGACATTGGTTAGGCACAACGTTGCGTGGATGCGATGTTTTAGCAGGAATAATTTCAGGTTCAAGTTATGCGTTGATTGTTGGATTTTTTTCTGCCTTGATTAGTTTGGTAATTGGATTATTGATTGGTGCTGGCTCTGCATTTTCAAATACAGGATTGATACGATTGTCGTGGCTGCAATTATTAATGTTACTTCCTTTATTGCTTTTTGATTTTAATATTTTATTTAATGTTCAGGTTTCGGCAATATTGAAGATGGTATTAGTAATTCTATCGGTTTTCTTATTCTTTTGTATTGGTAGATTCAGAAATAATTTAAAAGCAGGTATTAAACTTAATTTCAAAAATTTCGAATCGCAATTGACAATTTTATTTTCTTCTATTCCGCGTTTGTTTTTTATTGTAGCAATTATGGGAATCTTTCAGCAAGGTATCCTAACATTAATATTGCTTTTAGGAATAACGGGATGGATGGAAATTGCTCGCCTTGTTCGTTCTGAAATTTATAAGATACAATCGATGGACTATTATGCAGCTGCAAAATTATCAGGTGCATCGTGGTTGCGAATTACGCTGAAACAATTATTGCCTAATTTAAAGCCTTTGTTGATGGCTGTATTTGCATTTTCATTTGCAGGCGCTATTATGTCGGAAGCTTCTTTAAGCTTCTTAGGATTTGGCTTAGCTGCTGATCAGGTGACTTGGGGCTCATTAATTTTAGAGGGTAAAGAGTCATTTCATGCTTGGTGGTTAATCCTCTTTCCTGGTTTATGTTTGAGCTCTTGCGTTTACGCATTATTCAGTATTGCACGCAATTATAATAATGATAATTATTCTTTGTAGCTAGCTGAATAATATTCATTTTTGCAGGCATTATGGTAACGCTCAATAAAATCTTCACCTTTGATATGGCACATGCACTAGAAAACTATCCAGGCAAATGTCGTCATATACATGGTCATACCTACATATTGCATGTTTCAGTAGCTGGAAAAATTTTAGATGAGCCCGGTGCACCTTTAGATGGCATGATTGCCGATTTTACAGACATTAAACAATGGGTGAAAAGAGAAGTCATAGAAACATTCGACCATGCATTAGTTTTACGTCAGAATAGCGAGCATGCTAACATGAACTGGTCGGAATTAAACTGGACAAGAATTTTGTTAACGAGCTATCAGCCAACATGTGAAAATATCATGTTGGATATTCGTGATCGATTAAATAAGAAGATTCCTGCTGGACTAGAATTAGTGCAATTGAGATTATACGAAACACCGACTTCGTATGCGGAGTGGAAAAAGTAATTTAATAATGATTTACTCAGTAACGGCGATGGCTATACCGGGAAGTTTTATCTCAGATCCTTTATCGTCGAATCCAACAACGTCCTTCAAGTAGACAGTATCGCCAGGTAGCAATTTACCTATAGAACGTTTTGCCATAATTGGAAATCCATCTAAACCTAATCCAAAATCTTTCACTTCCATCGGGCTTTTTACAATTACCTGTATTCCGAATTGATGTAAAGTATATGATTTGCCATCACTACATTTCACCATTACTTTGGGCGAATTCGACCATTCTTGTAAGTTAGCCAACGTCATTTTGTTTGTTCTAGCGGTATCACTCGAAGCATTACAAAATTTGATAATAGGTGTTTTTGACGATGCAGGTGCTTTCTTTTGTGCGGATAGAGTAGTGGTGAAAAAGCAAAAAATAGCCAGTAGTAATAGGTGTTTTTTTATCATGGTTATTTGATTTTTATTGCGACCATTTTAAGTGCTGTGGCTGCGGCTTCAATTCCTTTGTTGCCATGCTTACC
This sequence comes from Bacteroidota bacterium, assembly GCA_046303115.1. GTDB lineage: Bacteria > Bacteroidota > Bacteroidia > AKYH767-A > OLB10 > CAINEC01. The sequence continues at coordinate 5,483 of JBKCGZ010000208.1, forward strand.
ACCTGAACGATCTATGGCCTGATCTAAATTATCAGTTGTTAGTACTCCAAATATAAAAGGTTTGTTGTATTTGATCGTAAGATTAGTGATACCATTTGCAACGGCATCACAAATAAAGTCGAAATGCCTTGTTTCTCCTTGAATGACGCATCCGATGCAAATAATCGAATCATAGTTTTCTTGAGCCATCATCGAAGCACCAGCAGTTAATTCAAAACTGCCAGGAACGTTCATTCTGGAAATGTTTTCTTCTTTTGCGCCAGCATCTAATAAAAAACGAATTGCACCCTGAGCCATAGCTTCTGTAATAACATGGTTCCATTCTGCTACGACAATGCCGAACTTATAAGGTTCGGCATTGGGCATTTCGTGATCTTGATGGTACGATAGCGATTGATGTGCTGTCGACATATAATTTTTATTTTCCTGATAATGCAGTAGCGCGACCGATATACTTATCAATATCACGAGCTTCTGTGCATGTTGGGAAATCTTTTTTAATTTGGTTATAAACTTCTAAGGCAGCAGTATAGTTTTTTTGATGCTCGTATACTTTACCAGTCTTCATTAAAAACATAGGCTTGGTAAAGTTGTTCTCATCATAATCAGATGCTTTTTTGTAAAAGTTTATAGCTTCGTCATAACGACCTAATTCCTGGTTTGCTGCTCCGATACCACCTAATGCTAAAGCACCAGTAACATCATCTTCTGCATCATATTTTTTAAGTGCTTCAATTGCTTTTTCGAAATCGCCTTTTTTAAGATAGGTCATACCTAAATAATACTGTGCAAGGTTACCTGATTTTGTTGAGCCATAGTCTTGTGCAATTTGCTCGAATCCTGGGTATGTGCCATCACCGTTTAATGCTTGCTTTAAGCTATCTTGACTGAAATAGCGCTCTGCTGCAAACATTGCGTTTTGTGCTTTTTCTTCTTGAGGTCCCAAGATAAAATTGGTGTATGAAAAGTAAGCAACTAAAATTAAAACAGCCGCACCAACAATGATAGTTAGGCTCTTTTTGTTATTCTGAACATAGTTCTCAACTTTGTCTAGTGACAAGTTATTTTCGTTTCCTTCGTGGTTATTTGATGACATACTAAAATAAATCAGTTAATAGATGGCAAATATACATTTATTTTTTGGAGAGAAAAAACAGGTTTTTTAATTTGATTTAAGTGGAGTTAACACTTAATTGTTATTTAAAATGACTGGTCGTGAGTTTTTCAGCCCATTTTTCACAAAGTAAGTCAAGCATTCTATAGACAATTCTGAAGTCGTTTATCTCACCCGTATAGGGATCAGGAACATCCATGCTTTCATCGTTGCTGCCATCGTAGTTTTCATGGATATCGCAAATCAGCTTTATTTTATTAAGATATTCTGGACCCGGTGATCGTTCGTTTAAAGTTCTGTAAATACTCGTATCCATAGCGAACAAGTAGTCATACTCCTCGTAATCCTCACTAACAAGTGCTCTACAAACCTGATTACTGATATCAATACCATTTTCAAAACCAACCTTGATAGATCGTTTATCTGGTGCAGAACCAACATGCCATCCACCAGTGCCAGCTGAATCAACTTGAAAATAAATATTGTATTTCTTCAATTTCTCTATCATAATACCTTCGGCAAGGGGAGAACGACAAATATTACCAAGGCAAACCATTAAAATTTTCATGGCCTGAAATTATAAAAAAAATGTCCCACTGTAACAGCGAGACATTTTAAGATTTTTAAATTGTATTATCTTGATAAGTTAATTCGCTTTTGTAAGTCTACGACTTGCGCTTTAAACTTTTTATCTGTATCCATTAGGTTGTTAACCGTTCTGCAGGCGTGTAATACTGTCGCATGGTCTTTTCCTCCGCAATGCATTCCGATGTTTGATAAAGATGATTTAGTAAACTGTTTGCTGAAGTACATTGCCAACTGACGAGCCTGTACAACTTCACGCTTACGAGTCTTCGATTTTAAAACTTCTAATGGTAACTCGAAGAAGTCACAAACGATTTTCTGAATATAGTCAATTGAAATTTCATGAACTGTATTCTTTACAAACTTGTCGATCATTTGCTTTGCCAACTCTAAAGTAATAGGCTTTTTGTTCAATGATGACTGCGCCATGATTGAGATAAGTGCTCCCTCTAATTCACGAATATTGTTTGTGATACTTAATGCAATGTATTCAGTAATTTCGTTAGGAAGTTCAATTCCATCTACATACATCTTCTTGCGTAGAATAGCAATTCTTGTTTCTAAATCAGGAACTTGTAAGTCAGCCGATAATCCCCATTTGAAGCGAGACAAAAGTCGCTGTTCCATTCCCTGTAAATCGACCGGAGGTTTATCACAGGTTAAAATGATTTGCTTGTTGTTTTGATGTAGGTGATTAAAAATATGGAAGAATACGTCTTGGGTCTTATCTTTTCCAGCGAAGAACTGAATATCATCAATGATTAAGACATCCATCATTTGATAAAAATGTACAAAGTCATTTGATGAATTATTTCTTACTGAATCAACAAACTGATGCATGAATTTTTCACTCTGAACGTATAGCACAGTTTTATTGGGAAAGTTATTTTTAATTTCAATTCCAATGGCGTTAGCGAGATGTGTTTTACCAATACCATTTCCTCCGTAGATTAAAAGCGGATTAAAAGATGTACCTCCTGGCTTTTGGGCTACAGCAAATCCTGCTGAGCGAGCTAAGCGATTACAATCACCTTCTATTAAGTTGTCAAATGAAAAATTAGAATTTAACTGAGAGTCAACATCAATTTTCTTTAAGCCTGGAATGATGAAAGGGTTGCGAATGCCACCGCTGATTTGTTGCGGCATTGGTACAGCAGGATTTTTTAATCCGTTGTTACTCTTCGCTGGAAACTTAACAGTATAGGGTTTTGAACCCGCTGTACTATTTTCCATTAGGATTGAATACTCTAATCTTCCTTCAGATCCTAATTCACGTTTAATAATTTTGCGTAATAAGCCAATATAGTGTTCTTCTAACCACTCGTAAACAAATTGGCTTGGTACTTCAATAGTTAAAGTTTGTTGATCAAGTTTAACAGGTTTGATTGGTTCGAACCATGTTTTGAAATTTTGCGGATTAACATTGTCCCTGATTAATTTCAAGCAATTCTCCCATACATGTTCACATGTTTTCTCTTTCATTGTGTTTTCTTTCTCCTTTTGCATACCCTACGGCTT
>JBKCGZ010000209.1:0-25373 GCA_046303115.1 Bacteroidota bacterium
AAATGTTGATTGAGTTAGGAGCACATAATGTAGTATCTGTTGCAGTTAATACTGGAGATGGAGCAGGGTTTGTTGTAACTGTGAACGAACCTGTAGCCGATGTACAACCAGCAGCTGATGTTGCAGTTACTGTATACGTTGTTGATCCTGCTGGAGGTGTTACAGAAATACTTGCAGTTGTTGCACCTGTTGACCATGTGTATGCTGCAGAAGGTCCTGTAATGTTTACTAGGTAATCTTCCATTTCACCATATGAGAATGTAGGACACTGAGTAGGTGAAGCAACGCTTTCAACTACAACTACACGCATTCTTGTTAATCCAAGACTCGCATTCGATGGAATCGAAACTACTCCTGTACGAGTGTTTGGAGATAATGTAGTAGCAGATGTAGTATAAGCCTGCTCGCCAGCATCATCCCAATCGCCATCACGGTTGTAGTCAATGTAAATTGATAAACCACTTGAATAGTATGTTGCACCATCACATTCATCTGTGATAACACTGAATGGGTATGAACTACCTGAATTTACTGTTACCGGCGCTATTGTTGACGTATAGTCAGAATAGTTAGAAGAACAGTTTTCTGTCTGGTTGTTTGTCATAGAACCGAATGTTACTCCGAAGATCTGCTCATCAGCAAATGTTACTGTTGAAGGAGATCCTGCGCAATATCCTGTTGGTGCTACTTGAGGACCCGCAGCAATTGAGCTTGCTGTTAATGTAGTTGATGAACCTGGACAAGCTACTGCTGTTGATTGAGTAATAACAGGAGTTGAAGGTGTTTGGTTAACCGTTACCGTAACTGAAGCTGAACCAAGACAACCTGTAGTTGGATTTGTTCCTACTACATTATAAGTAGTTGTTGAAGTTGGAGCTGCTGTTACTGTTGCGCCAGTTCCTAATCCACCATTCCATGTATACACATATGCCGTATCAGTACTGCTAGCAGTTAACGTAGTTGAGAATCCTTCGCAAATAGAAGCTGTTGCAGGAGTAATTGTTACTACAGGTGCTGGATTTGAAATCGAAATCACCGGAAGTCTTCCCGCAGGATCAAGACATGTTCCTACTTGAGCACGTACCCAATAAACAGAGTTTGATAGGATAAACGGACTGTAATTAGTTCCTGTAGATAATACAGTTGTTGAACTTGATGTTCCATACCATACCATTGTTCCGTTACCGTTCGCTACTAGATCTACAGTACCTCCACCGCAAACTGTATCGCCTACTGTTGAAGTAATAAATGGCTTCACAATTTGTAATGTATCTACGTTAGAGTATGCAGGGTTTGTACAACTTGTCGCCAATCGGAAGTATACCGTAGTATCACCGTTTACAGGAGCATACGTTGGAGTAGTATATGTACTAGAAGTAGCCCCTACAACATCAACCCATGTAGATGTTGCTACATCATAGGTCTGCCATTGTAATGTTGCTCCTTGTGTTAAGTTGCTTGCTGTGTATAATGCAGCACCACTTGTACAAATAGAATCTTTGTTGCTTACAATTACTGGATTTGCTGGAGTTGCAGATGGAGTTACAACAACGGTGTCGTAGCTCTGACATGATCCATTATCAAACATTACAGTGAATGTTGTTGGTACTGTGATAGGACCGAATGTTGATGTCGCCTGCGTTCCTGTAAATCCAGATGGAATTGATGACCAACTTACTGTTCCTAATGAAGGTAAGTTAGCAACTAATCCAGTGTTAAGTGTACCTACTGATGCTAATAATGCAGCACTTGTATTTGACCAAGATGATGATGTATTGTTATCAGCAGCAACCAAGATTGATCCTGACAATCCAGAGTTAGAAGGTAATGTTCCTGACCAGTCAGATGCCGTTACGCCTGAAGCAGCTGGGAATGAATAACTATTCACTACCATTGCATCTATAATAACACCATTCTTACGCATTATCCATCCACCTGCTGTACCAGAACCATTGTTTAAGCCCTGTCCATTTGTGTAGAAGTTATTCGTAGCGTCTGAGATGATTGGAGAACCACTATGAGAGAAGTACAATAATCCACCAGATGCCATTAATGGAGCTGATGAAGGAATTGTATAAGAGTATAACGGACCTGTTACGGAAGCAGAGTTCCAGAATTCAATTATTACACCCGCAGATGCAGCAGGACCTGACCCAAGGTTCGTGATTTCTAACATGTCGTTAGTTGTACCACCATTTGCAGTATACCATGTAGAAGCCCAAGCCGGGATACCAGCACCTGTAGCACCAGTACCAGCATTTACTTGCCATAATGATTCTGTGAATCGTAATGCAGGAATTAATCCAGCACTTGTAGAATTCAATGTAACATTTCCACCTTCGCAGATTGTTAAATCAGAACCAGCATTGATAGCAGGCGCTGCAGGATTAACAACTACTGTTACAGTTGAAATTGCATTACATGCACCATCCGTTCCTGTTACCTGGTAAGTATAAGTTCCTGGTAATGTTGGAGTAATAGTTAAGTTCTGACCTGGTGTTGGTAAAGATTGGATTTGAGCAACCTTTACAGTCATATTATCGATTGAATGCTCTTCAGATACACCACCTGTACGTGCTTTGAAGATATGATTCCAATTTGACTTATTAGCAGATAGATAAGAAGCCGGTAATTGAACATCTGTAAACACAGGAGTACCATTCAATGATAAGTTAAATAATCCACTAGATCCTACTGTGTAAGCAACGTGTACTGGCGCAGCAGAACCTCTCCAAGATACATTCGAAGAGTAAGCTAATACTCCCGATGTTGATGGTGTTTGCTCGTTTGTTGTACAGTTGTACATTAAGTAGATACCATTTGTAGATGTACCATTTGTATAAGATACGAATCCTAACTTTAACTTCGATCCTGTTCCGTTTTCAGAGTTCATTGTTGCTTGAACACCTTCAACGCCATCATCAGAGTAGCTGTAGCTTACACCATCAGCACCATTTTGAGGAACGATTAAGTCGAAATCTACTGCAATTGTATCAGCCGCATTACCACCCGCTGTGATTTTCACACCACCACTTTGAGATAAAGCATTTGGTGTAACTTGTAATACACCGCCTGTGATAGTTGCACTTCCTACTACCGTTACGTTCGACGGTAAAGTAGAGTTAGAGAAGTCGTTAGAGAATAAAGTTGTAACAGGTCCTAATTGTACTCCTGATAAGCCAGATCCTACTGGAGGAACCGCTGTCCAGTTATAAGTATAATTATTTGTTGATCCTGTTTGTGTTGCGCTTAAGGTAATCGATGCATCTGGTAAGCAAATGCTAGAAGCAGATGAAGCTGCAGTAATAGCATCTGGTTGAGTAACATTTTGAATAACTGCTATACGTGCACTATTACATCCTGTAGCAAGATTTTGCTCCTGTACATAGAATGTATCTGTAACACTTAAATAGTAGTTACTTAATGATGAACCAGTTTGACCACTAATAATAGAAGTATTACCTGTTGGTTCTAAATGCCAGATGTAAGATGGAGTAGATAAACCTGAGTTACTTGTCACAGCAACGTTTGCTAAGTTAAATCCGCAAATTGTTCCATCTATTGCAGTTGGAGCATCTGGATTAGGATTTACAGTTACTGATACCGTGTTTTGAGTAGTACATCCCGCTGCATTTGTTGCCGTTACTACATATGATTGGTTAGTAACTACAGACGCAGTTGGAGTTGCAGTTGCGATATTTCCAGCAATTGCACCTGGATTCCATACCCATGATGTTGTAGCACCACCATCACTTAAACCGATGATGTTAACTAAATAATCCTCAGTTTCACCCCATGTATATGTAACATTCGAAGCTGTAACAGCACTAGTCTCATTCGTTATAACACGCATTCTTGTTATACCCGCTTGAGCTGTTGCTGGAACTACTACTGTTCCTGACCATGTATGCGGCCCAACCGCACTAGCAGGTTCTGTAGCAGCAGTTTCATTAGCATCTAAGAAATCACCATCGCGATTCCAGTCAATGTAAATTACTGAACGGTTTGTATAGTTACCACCGCATGTTCCTATTTGAACGCTAAAGTTAACAGTCTCACCAAGTGTGATAACTGGAGCAGAAACACCTGTATAGTCACTGTACTGATTAAGTATTGATCCAGCACCTCCTGTAGTTGTACAAGAAGATGATTGAGCCAATGTTTTAAACGTTACCGCTAAGATTTCCTCATCATCTGTAGATGTTGCATTAGATGCAGGGTATCCTATTGGCTGTGTTTGAGGACCAGCTGACAATGCATATGCTCTCAATGTTACATCTTGACCTGAACATACCGCTGAAGGCGATACAGAAACAGAGTCAATTGCTGGATTAGCATTGATAGTAACATTCGTATTTACTACACGCTGACAACCAGCCGCAGCATCAACTGCAGTTAAGCTATAAGTATACGTTCCAGCAGCTGTTGGTGTAACTGTAATTGTAGATCCTGAAGTCGGACTTAAGATTCCGCTACTTAAAGATCCATTCCATGTATATGCATAAGTATTTGTAGTGCCTACATTAGTTGCAGTAAGCGTTACAGTTGTTCCCAAACAATTGTTTGCTGAAGCTACTGAAGCTGTTACCGCTACTGAATCAGGCTGATTTACTGTAACCTCAACCGCAGTACGTGGACTTTCACATCCTGTTGCTGTAATAACCTCAGAAACATAGAATGTAGTTGTATTGCTAATTGAATAACTTGATAAAGTAGTTGCAAAAGAAGATTGTACCGCAGTACCACCAGTTGCAGTTAAATACCAATTGAAACCTGGGCTAGTTAAACCGCTTGTAGATGCTACTGAAGCCGTTGGAATACCAGCACCACACTGTACTGAATTAGTAGCAGTTGGAGCAGCAGGTAATGGATTAACTGTTGGAGTTACTGTAACTGTTGATGTACATCCAGTTGCAGGGTCAGTTGCAGTTACTGTATAAGTAGTAGGAGCTGTTGGATTAACTACAATAGAGTTACCTGTTCCTACCACTGATGATCCATCAGACCATGACCATGTGTATGTTCCAGCTTCTTGAACTGGCGCAAGTACATTTACAATATAGTCTTCAGTTTCACCCCATGTATAAGTTACGTTCGATGCTGTAACAGCACTTGTTTCATTTGTAATTACACGCATTCTTGTAACACCAGGAGATGCCGACGATGGAACTGTTAATGAACCTGTCCAAATATGTGGACCAGATACACCAGCAGGTTCTGTAGCTGCAGTCTCATTTGCGTCTAAGAAATCACCATCGCGATTCCAGTCAATGTAGATTACTGAACGGTTAGTATAGTTTCCACCACATGTTCCAATTTGAACACTGAATGAAACAACCTCGTTTGTAGTAATTGATGGAGCCGAAACCGATGAAGTATAATTGCTATATTGGTTTAGAAGTGATCCTGTTCCAGGTGCTAATGTTGAACATGTAGAGCTTTGGTTAATCGACTTAAATGTTACATTTAAGATTTCCTCATCAGCTGTAGATGTTGCATTAGATGCAGGGTATCCTGATGGCTCTATTTGAGGACCTGTTCCAATAACTGTTGTAGTTGCCAACAATGTTGTTGGTGAACCAGCACAAATTACTGAAGGAGTTGCACTTGAACCTGTAATTGATGGAGGTGTTACACCCGCTATTGTGATAGTAGCTGTTGTAGTACATCCTAATGTTGCGTCAACTGCAGTCACATTAAATGTATTCGAAACACCAGCAATTGTTGCAGTAACCGGATTTCCTGTTGTAGCATTTAAACCAGCACCATTCCATGTGTAAGCATAAGTATTAGTTGATCCTATCTGATTTGCAGTTAATGTAACTACAGTTCCAGGACAAACATTATTAGCACTACCACTGATAGAAACTGAATCTGGAGTAATTACAGTTGCAATAACAGCTGTTCTAGGGCTCTCACAGAATGGAATTGAATTTAACTGAGTAGCTACATAGAAAGTTGTTGTTGAATTGATAGTGTATGAAGTTAATGAATCAACCGGGCTAGATTGAATTGCTGTTCCGCCTGTTGAAGTTAAATACCAATTATATCCAGTACCAGCAACTGCGCCACTCACTTTAATTGCAGGAATTCCTGTACCGCATTGAGAACTTGCTGTTGCTGTTGGAGTTGGAGGAATATCACTAACAGTAAATGTTACAGGAGCTGCAAATAATGCACAACCGTTAGGATCTGTTCCTGTAGCACTTAAAGAGTATGACCCTGCCGCTGAAGGTGTGAATGTACCTGTACCAGTAAATACTGTACTTGTACCATCAGACCAAGTATACGTAAAGCCAGCACCACCTGCTAAATTCAGGTAGTAATCTTCAACCTCACCCCAAGAGAATGTTCCTGTTGGAGCTGTAATAGTAGATGTCTCATTTGTAATTACACGCATTCCTGTTTTACCTGGAGACAAATTAGCAGGAGCTGTTATTGTACCAGTCCAAACATGTGGTCCACTTACAGCTGCAGGTTCTGCAGTTTGCTCATTCGCGTCTAAATAATCACCATCACGGTTCCAGTCAATATAAATAACTGAACGATTAGAATAATTACCTCCGCAAGTTCCAACTGTAACACTGAAAGAGTAAGCTTGACCTGCAACGATTAATGGAGCCTGAACACTTGCTGTATAGTTACTATACTGATTAAGTGTTGATCCAGGTCCACCTGTTGTTGTACAAGAAGAAGTACTTGATAATGTTCCAAATGTTACACCTAAGATTTCTTCATCAGCAGTTGATGTTGCGTTAGCAGCACCATAAGTAGGAGCCGTTTGAGGACCTGCGATGTAAGCATTTAAATTAACTGAACTTCCAGCACAAATTGCTGTTGAACTTGTTGTTCCAGTTAATGAAAATCCTGTTAAGTACGCATCCTGGTAACTTGAAGGACCATTTGCGCTCACACTATAGGTTCCGTCAGTAGCTGTTGCTGAATAAGTAACAACTGCGTTTACTGGTGTAGCTGCAGGAATAGTAACCGTCCATGTTGTACCAGCACCACCATTCGACATTGCTAATGGTGTTTGAGCCGTACCATTGAGAGAATAATTTAAGTTAACTCCAGTTACAGATGAACCTGTAACTACTGTAACTACGTGATCTACTGCAGAACACTGACTTGATGGAACAGCTGCAGAAACAGAAACAATCGTTGGTAATAATCCAACAAAGTTTCCTTCATCCGCTCCAATATCAGGTGCAGTTAAATTACGTGTCTGACCATCAATATCAGTTGTAAGTGCTGTAGCCGGATAAGGCTTACCACCACCTTCAACAAATGTTGCAGTAGTAGCATCAATGTGTAATAATGAGTCAGTTGTTGATGATACAAACGGTGTAGAAGTTTCTGTACGTGAATTTGCATCACGTGTAGGACCCACATACGTTTTGAAGTCTGCTAAAGTTTGCTTTGAATTGGTAGTCAATCCAACACCTTCTCCATAAATCAACTTGTTTGCTCCTGGTGTACCAGCATAGAACAAGTTGTTATCAGAAGCACTTTGATAAGTAGCTGATAGTACACCGCTACGACGAAACGCAACAGATGCCTGAGAAGTACCTGAGTTAATATTATTAATTACTAAGTTGTTTACTAAGGTTACGTTTGGTGTTGCGTTAGTATGAATACCTGAAGAGGCGAAGTTTGGTCCACCACCATTACCTGATAAGTTTACTGTATTGTTGTAAACATAAAAGTTATAACCTGCAGTAGCGTTCGCGATATCGATACCATGAACAGATGTACCTGTTGTTACTGTTGTAGAACTTGAGGCTGTTGGTGCAGTAGCTGGACTTGCAAATGGTGCGTTAACGCGGCTAATTGCATTGTTGTAAATATACCAATCTTGGCCAGTTGTTGCCCAAATACCACGGGCAATACCATTTGATCCGCCTGCAACTAACGTATTGAATGTATTACCATCAAAGAACTTGGTAACTCCAGCAGTAGTTGAACCTGCTAACTGTGCGCCTACAACGAAAGAGTTCATAGAACCTCCGAACTGAGCATCGGTAGAAATACCAGTTGTAGATGTGGTAGTACCGATACGAGCAACACGGTTTCCTTTGATGATATTACCAGATCCTGATGGAGCAAAATAAGATCCATAGATAGTCTGGTTACCAGTAGAAGTACCTTGAATTGAAATGTTACGAACAACGTTATTATTAATTGTACTTCCAGCAGCCATATTTCCACTGAAGTATAATCCATAAGTTAATGACGTTAACGTTCCTGGAACACCTTTGCTATATAAGGTATCAATAACATTGTTATTAACAGAACCTACTAATGTAGATCCTGACAACGCATAGATACCATAAGTAGTTCCTACAGAGGTTGCTGTTGCAAGTACATTACGACGGTTGTTAGTTATGTTATTGTAATCCATATGCGTCTCATTCGATGAACTTGCATATAAGATATACGATGTTCCTGATGATGGAGACAAAATATTATTACGGATGGTATTATACTGGCAATTGAAAGTACCATTTGTTGCATAGCCATAAATACCATAGAATGTATTGGTGTTCTGTAATGTGTTGTTGTAAACTAAATTGTACTTACAGTTGAACACCATGTTTGTACCCGATAAAAATTGGTACATACCATACATCGTAGCAGTTGAAGTAGTTGCCCATGTATGATTTCTAAATTCATTGTAGCTTGTAGAAACCTGTGCACTTGTACCGCCTGTTGATGTTCCATAGATACCATAGAATGATCCTGCTGTAGGCGTACATGTTTGGATAATATTACTGTCAATTCGTACGATGTTCGGATTAGTAGCATCACCACCTGCTAACGCATGGTAAATACCATAGAACGTTGATGATGAAACGATGTTCTGAATTGTGTTACCACAGATAGTAGCCCATGTTCCTGATAGTGCATAGATACCTCCAGATGTAGTACTTGTTGCTGTTGTACTTGAGCTAATCGTATTGCTACGGATTGTAATCTGACGATTGTTTCCGTAATAGATACCATAAGCTGAAGTTGCAGCACCACCGAAGTTAGTAATCGTATTATTCGAAATGTTATTTAATGTATCATTTAAACACTCACCTGTAGTTGAAACAACATTCGGGTTAGCACCTAAACGGATACCTGTATAACAGTTATTAATTGTATTATTCGTGATAGACACCTTATTACGAGCTGCTTGCGCAGTTGTCGTATAAGTTGAGTTAGTGAAACCAGTTGTACTTAAGTTATCGTGGTTTGCTACATAAATACCATTACCTGCTGTAAATGCTGCAGCTAAAGCAATATTACAATTAGTGATTGTAACATCATTAGCTCCATTATTACCATCGCACTTCAATACTGCATATCCCCACTCCATACGAGTAGTAGCTGTAGTATTTCCTGCTGCCTCTGTTAAGTTGATACCGTTAATTGTTACATTATCAGCACCTGTGATAACAAAGATACCATCGATTGTTGTTGATGCACCAACTGGAGCAGTTAACACTGGATTAGCACCTGAACCTGATTTCTCAATAGTTAATGTTTGTGTTGGTCCTGTTTGCAAGTTTGCAGCAAGAGCACACATCTTTAACTGATATCCACCAGCTGGAGCTGTTTCAGTATAACCCGCAGGAACGTTGATTGTAACGTTTCCACTAACACCATAATTATTTAAATGCGTAATAGCACTTGCTACTGTTGGGAATGAACCACAACCAGCGCCGATTGAATAAGTACCATTTAATGCACTTCCTGCGAATGTAAATGATCCAGTTGCAGTACAACCATATTGGTCAGATACTGTAGCAGTATATGTTCCTGGTAAAGTAGCATTTGCAGTAGCTGCAGTTCCTAAACCACCATTCCATGAATAAGTAAATGTTCCAGCAATTGAAGGAGTTGCTGTTAATACATTCGTATTTCCAGCAACCCATGTTGAACAATCACCTGTTACAGAAACTGTAAATGCAGGAGCTTCAGAAACTGTTACGTTTGATGTTGCTGTACATCCGTTTGCATCAGTTGTTGTTACTGAATAAACACCTACAGCGTTTGCTGAAGTAGTACTTGTTGTATCGGTTGCAGTGCTGTTAAATGACCATGCATAACTTACAGCAGCAGGGGTTGCTGTTGCTGTTAAAGTTGTTGCACCGCCAATACAATAAGTAGTAGCACCTGTAATTGCAACAGATGAAGTATTTACTGTAACCGCTGTTGCAGCAGATGTAGCTGAACATCCGTTAACATCTGTATACGTTACAGAATAAGATCCTGAAGTTGATACTGTGATTGCATCCGTTGTTGCACCATTGCTCCATGTATTTCCACCAACATAATCAGATGTTAATGTTACAGAACCACCAGTACAGAATGTAGTTGCACCAGAAGCAGAAACCACCGGAGCAGCTGGTAATGCATTTTCAATAACTGTGATTGAAGCAGAAGCAGTACAGCCATTAGCTGCAGTTCCAACTACTGAATATGTTCCAGCTGTTGCTGTAATTGTAGCAGTTGTTGCAGTTGTTGACCAAACATATGAATCAGCACCACTTGCTGTTAATGAGGTAGAACCTCCAGCACAATAAGCTGTGTTACCTGAAATTGTAACTGAAGGTGTTGTGTTAATTGTTATAACTGTTGAAACAGATGCGGCTGAACAAGGGCCAGCACCATCCGGATCATCAGTAGTTAACGTTAATGTTACTGAACCTGCTGCGATATCCGCTGCAGATGGAGTATAAATAGTTCCTGTACCAAATGCTGTATTATCAAATGAACCAGTTCCTGAACTTGACCATGTTCCGCTAGTTGCAGTACCACTAATTGAACCGTTTAAAGTATAGTTTAAACCAGAACAAATTGAAGCAGTTGCAGGAGCAGAAGCCAATGCAGGAGTTGTACAAGGAGCTGCACTGAAATATGCAGCAATTGTATTATTAGCACTGATATTATTAAACGCCTGAGAAGCTGTTAATGTAGCAGCAGGGTATGAAGTAGTAACACCATTAACGATGATACTATCTACTTGATAACCTGGATCAGGAGTCACTGTGTAAGTTACACTAGCACCACAATTTTGCGTAGAAGAAGCTGTGATTGTTCCTCCACTTGCAGCTGTTGCTGTGATAGTGTAAGTAATAATTGCAAATGATGCATCGATTGTATTGTTCGCGCTAACATTTGTAAATGTATAAGAAGATACAGCACCTACAGATACTCCGTTAACTAACACGTCAGCAATGCTGTAGCATGAGTTTGGAGTAATTGTAAATGATTTATTGTCTTCACAGTTAACTGTATTTGCACCAGCATCTGAAATAGATCCATTAGCACCTGCAGAAGCTGTGATCGTATATGTTCCTACGCTAACTGATGCAGAAGCTGATGTTGAACATCCGTTTGCATCTGTTACAGTGTACGATTGAGTTCCTACACCTTGGTTAAAGCTACCAGTTCCTGTATAAGGAGCAGTACCACCCGTTGCAGCAACAGTAACCGAAGTTGTTGTTGAAGGACAAGTAGATGCACTAGCAGGCGTTGCAGTAGCAGATAATACTTCAGGCTGAGAAACAGTTATTGTCGTAGTAGCTGTACATCCGTTAGCATCAGTAGAAATAACCACATAAGAACCAGCTCCCAATCCAGCAACCGGAGAAGTTGCAGCTGTTCCATTTAATGTATAAGTGTATGGCGCAACACCACCAGCAGCGCTGAATGATACTGAACCATCAGTTAAACCATTACATGTTACATTGGTTGCAGTACCTGAAACAGTACAAGCCGTTGGCTGATTAATAGTTAAATTTGTTGTCTTAGAGCAGCTATTTGCGTCTGTTGTAGCAACTGCATAAGTTCCAGCTGCTAAACCACTAAATAAACCAGTTGAGTTTGAACTTCCACCGTTTAAAGTATAAGTATACGGCGAAGTAGAACCACTAGCTGAAGCAGTGATTGATCCAGTACTTCCACCATTACATAATACATCGGTTGTTGTTCCAGAAATATTTGGTAATGGATTAACAGTTACTGAAGCACTTGCAGATGCAGTACATCCTGCTAAGTTAGTAGCAATAGCACTATAAGTAGTATTACTTGTTGGAGAAACAGTTACTGAACTTGCACTTGATGTTACTGGTGACCAAGACCATGATGCAAGTTTTCTCCATCCAAAACGAGTGTCAGGACGGTTAGTTGTAGTAGTAGCTGCAGTAGCTGCAAGAACAGTTGCTGCAGTTGCACCATCAACTCTATAATAAGAAGCATAGTTGCTTCCAGTATTTGTTAAATATGTTTGAACGAAATCAGTTGAGGTACCGCTGTTCCCATTACTATATGACGTTTGAACAACTAAAGCACCACCTGTCCATGTAAACGGTGTAGGGAACGTAACTAATGACCAGATTGGTAAACCTGTTGTTGGAACCGTCCAGTTAAGAGATGCAACCTGAGTAAGACCTGTTTCAAATGTTGAAGTTAAAGCAGAAAGAGATCCTGCATTTTTCAAGGCAACAGTAAAGCCGTTTAATGTACCTGTAAATGTTGATCCTACTGCAGAAACAGCTAATCCTAATGATGTAATTTGATCTCCAGGAGCATAGCCTAAAGCAGTAAGTTCAGCTGCTGTATACATCCACTGTGTTTTTGTACCACCATAATAATTAGTAAATGGTGCAGGGTATCCTGTAGTAGCGTTTACAGTTGTTAATCCTCCAGAGATATAAGAACCTTCATTATAACCACCAACAGTATTTAATGTTGATGATCCACCTTCACAGATAGCTGCAGGTGTAGGGGTAATTGTAATTGCTAAAGGAGATGCATTTACTGTAACCACTAAGCTTGCACTGATTGTACAACCTGAATTTGCTTCACCAGTTGTAGTATCTAATGCTGTTACCGTATAAGTGGTAGTAGTTAAAGGTGAAGCTGTAACATTAGCTCCTGTGCCTAAACCACCTGACCATGAATACGCATAACCAGGATTTGAGCTGATTACGAATAATGCAGTTGATTGACCTGAACAGATCGTTGCTGGTCCTGAAGTAGTAATTGCCGGAGGCGTATTTACTGTTACTGTTACAGGAGTGCGTAACGACTGACAAGTTCCATCATTTTCTGATACATATAATGTAGTTGTTGAACTAATAGATGTACCATAAGTATTAGCAGAACTTGATTGTAAGGCTGTACCACCTGTTTCAGCAGCATACCATACATATTGTGGAGTTGCTAATCCTGTATTAGAAGCAACAGATGCAGTTGGAACACCAGATCCGCACTGAACAGAGTTTGTTGCTGTTGGTGCCGATGGTAATGCAATAGTTGTTACAGTAGATGAACCTGAAATAGTACATCCAGCCGTTGTTGAAGCAGTAATTGTATAAGTTGTATTACCATTAACTGTTGCAACATAAGGATTAGTTGTACCTAAAGCAGATGTTCCATCGCTCCATGAGTAAGTGAACGCAGGAATATTTCCTCCACCACCATTGTTAGCAGAAGAAATATTAACCATATACTCTTCACGCTCTCCGTAAGAGATAGCCATTGTAGGAGATGACACTAAACCTTCGTTAACGATTACACGCATACGTGTTAAACCGTTATTTGCTGTAGCTGGAATTGTGAAAGATCCTGTTTCTGTATGTGCACCTGAAGTTGTTGCAGCAGCTACATAAACATTTTCACCAGCATCAGCATAGTCGCCATCACGGTTAAAGTCAATATAGATTGCCATTGCATTTCCATAGGCAGTTGCACCTTGTAATGAACTCAATGAGAAGTTATACGTTGAACCAGCCGTCATTGGCACAGTTGCCAATGTTAAATAACTAGCGTAGCTACCTGCAGTTCCAGTAGCAGTACCAAGAGTACCAACTAATGAATTGATTGTAGAAGTATTATTTAATATTACGGTAGATGTTGCTGCATCTGTAATAGTAACATTACCTAAATCTTCATCAGTTGTAGGATTTGTTACTGCCTGAATAGTATAGTTTGTAGGAGCTGCTGTTGGATTATAAAAAGATGCAGCTAATGTAGATGTTGCACCTAAACATACAGCAGCAGGATTTGCAGAAGTTGTAACACCTATACCATTTAATGCATCATCCTGGTAAGAACCAGTTGAAGTTGGAGCAGCCACCGCATCTGTTGCTGTTACTGTCCATGCAATAGTCGCATTTGTTGGAGATGCTGCAGGAATTGTTGCTTCCCACGTGTTACCACTTGTATTTGTCATGGTAATTGGCGTTTGAGCCGTACCATTTAATGTATACGATAAAACTACTGATGTAATTGCATTAGTACCTTGTACCACAGTTGCTGTTACCGTGTGTGCAATGGCAGAACATGAGTTAGCCGTTGCAGAAGCACTCGTAATAGAAATAGGGATAATTGGAATACCATCGAATTCATCAGCACCAATATCAAAAGCAGTTGCACCACCATTTACAGAACCTGCTGGACCTGGACGACCTTGTCCGTCAAAGTCTGTATTAAAAGATGTTGCCATACCACCCGACTCCAATAAAGAAGCAACTGAACCATTAATATGTAAGTCCGTTGCTGAAACAAATGAAGGGTTTATGTTAAATGAAGTACCATCTTTCCCTACTGCTGTTTTCCAAGCTGAGAAAGTAGTTTGTGGAGTTGATGCAGCTGAATAACCTAAAATTCCTGAAGGCACCCAATAGCAGTTCTTATCCCATATTTGACCACCAGTATAATTACTTGATGTATAAATAGCATTACTATTAACATACATACCAATTGCATTGGTTGATGCATTCGTATTAACAATAATGTTATTTCTAAAATTAACCAATCTTACACCGTTTACATCACATGACAACGCATAAGAAATAGGATTAGCCAAAGTACCTGTTGGATTTGCAGTACTTAATACAATGGTATTATTACTGAAATCACCAAAGGTAGGACCTGCTGTCATTTTAACACCATAATTGGTAAATGACGACAGCGCAGTTGCAATATAATTTGATGCGGTAATTCGTGTAATGATGTTATTATAAAAACGCATTGAGTCGCACGAAGTAGCACCTGAGAATAAAACCCCATAAGCACCATAACCACCAGTAGATGGTTGCTTAACATCATGTACATAGTTATTATAGATTTTAGCACCGAAGTTAACCGTACCAATCTCCATCCCTGCAATTGAAGCAGCATATCCTGTTGTACCAGGATCACCTACTCCAACTACTTCGTTACCTCTAACGATAGCAGAACCTGCTTCGTTAGCAGAAGTGTTCGACATAATAATACCGCGTAGTCCAATATTACCGGCAGAAGTACCATCACCTAACACATTGTTGATGATTTGAAGTCCATTATTAGGATAAGTAGAAGAACCACCCACTGCCCAAATACCATGGTAGCAACGAGTGATTACGTTATTTTCAAAACGATTGTTTAAAGAAGCGTAACCTCCGGTAGAAGATGATGTCGTAGAATAGTTCGACATATTAATACCATAAGTAACAGTAGTTCCAGTAGAAATTCTATTTCCAGTAATGATACAATTTTTAATTGTGTTATTGCTGGCACCGTCGGCACCTAATGTAGAGTTAGAGCTCACACGGATACATGAAGCAATTGTAGCTGATGTACTAGGAAATGCAATTGTTAAGTTACGCGTTCCTGTAATTGTTGGATCATCTCCATCAATTGTTACATTGTCAGCTCCGCTCAATTCGATAATTGCACGATTAGCGGTTGGAGTTGCCGCACCACTAATTGTATAATTACCACCAAATGGCGTAATCAATACACTTGAGTAGTTTGATGTTGGACCGCTCTTTGTCAATGCTGTTGGAGTAGCCGGCTCAGTAGTGTTAGCTACCACCTGTAAGGTAATAGTACCCTGATGGGTTCCTGCATTGATAGCAGCAAACGCAGCGCTCACTGTGGCATAGCTTCCTGAGGTTGTTCCTGCAGTAGCTGTAACCAAGACATTTTGCGCATCAGCAGTGAAAGAAAGCAAGGCCACCACAAGGGTAAGAGCCAATGCCTTCAACCAACGCCAAAAGCCCCCTTGGGAGCCGCTTGATGTGAAGTTAGTTTTTGTCATAATTATGTTAGTTTGTTTGTTTTATTATTTTTTTTCTTAAGCTTGATATTTCTCCTCTGAAGCATAGTTGTACATTGGAGCATATAAAGAAGCTGTACGAGACACATTAGTCACATCAGCCAATAAATAAAGAAGGATACTTTCTTGCTTTGCACCACCATTTAAAACCGCTACATCGTCATTCCCTACAGGTGCTGATCCAGAACCATGGGTTCCAAATACAGAAGTTCCAGAAAATAAAATCCCGCCATTACGAGTGCGGGAGGTACTAACAATAGATAACAATTCACCTGAATTATTAGATTCAGATGATCCTAACTGCCCGGTAGACACGCCTGAAAAAGCCGGGCTTGCTACAATGTTGGCGTTGATCTCCGTAAGAGAACCCGAAGAATTGTTTCCTGCTACGGCGGTAGAATTGTTGCATACAAAAAACGACACCAACATCAGAACACGACCAACCTCTCTAGAGGCGCCTTTCTGATTCTCTTGGTTCATACTTTTAATCATTTGTTTAAATTTTAGTTTTATATATTTATTTTTTTTATTACTATTTAATTTGTCATTTTTACGAGACAAATCGCTTGTTTTTTATTTTCCAACTTAAAAAAAGTTACAATATATAATATTGGTTATGCAACTTTTTTTTTCTTCAACATCTGATAAGAATTTGCGAATACTTTTTCAGATTACAACTGGGAAAGGCAAATTAATTTGACTTCCATTTGTAAATGCAATTTAGGGCTTATAACTTTCTAATGCAAGATTCTGTGATTTTTTTCACCCAACGAAAGAAGTTGTTAACCAAATTGCTGTTGATTTTCAGCTTAATAAATAATGAACAATTCGAAATAGTGGCATTAGTACGCTAATAAAACTGTTAGGTTGCCTAAAAAACATGGGGGTTTGCACTCATTTTTAACTCCGTTTTGTTAAGCCCTCCAATTTTCTTCAAAAAGCATGGGTGCATACCTATAAGGGTATGGGTGCAAGCACTTATTTAATTTGCTAATGTGCTAATTTGAAAATGAGGGCAATTTGTCCCGACAGCAATCGGGATTGAAAATGAGGGTAATTTGAAAATATACTTCCCCGATCCCGATGAATCGCGACGGGATTGAAAATGTGAAATATGATTGCGGGTTAAGTGGGAAATTAAAGTGACATGGGGCTAGTATTAATTAGCATATTGCCAAACTAGCAGATCGCGAAGCCTCGCGAGCAAATTCGCCGTTCCGATGCTTCGGTAGGCGGATTAAAATACAAATCCCTTCCCCGCCAAATCATCCACCACCATACGAATTCCCTTATCAAGGTCGATGGTATGCTTCCAGCCAAGTCCGTTAATCAGACCAACATCCAATAATTTGCGAGGTGTACCATCTGGTCTATCGGTATTAAAATTCAACTGGCCTTCATACCCTATCACTTCCTTGATCTTATAAGCCAGCTCGCCAATGGTAATATCAATCCCAGTTCCAATATTTACATGTCCTTCGCCATCATAATTTCCCATCAGAAAAAAACAAGCCTCCGCAAGATCATCTACATGCAAAAACTCACGTTTAGGCGTGCCCGTTCCCCATATTTCCACTGTTGGCGTATTATTCATTTTAGCCTCGTAAAACTTACGAATCAAAGCAGGTAATACATGCGAGTTATTCAAATCATAATTATCATTAGGTCCGTACAAATTTGTCGGCATGGCACTAATAAAATTACATCCGTACTGCCTTTTATACGACTCCACCATTTTTAATCCTGCAATTTTAGCAATGGCATAAGGCTCGTTGGTTTGTTCTAAAAAGCCACTCAATAAGTGAGATTCTTTAATAGGCTGTTCGCACATTTTAGGATAAATACACGACGAACCCAAAAACAATAATTTCGTTACTCCATTAACATAGGCCGCGTGAATCACATTACTTTGAATCATCAAATTCTCATAAATGAATTGCCCCCGATACACATTATTAGCAACAATACCCCCAACTTTGGCAGCGGCTAAAAACACATAATCAGGTTTCACCGATTCAAAAAAATAATTCACAGCTTGCTGCTTTTTTAAATCTAGTTCCACCGATGTTCGGGTAATGATATTCGAAAATCCCCTCGCCTTTAAATTTCTAACAATAGCCGAGCCCACCATACCACGATGTCCAGCAACAAAAATTTTTGAATCCTTTTGCATTACTCGTTGTAGTTTAATACATCATGGCCACCATCACGCAAGAATTTATCTTTCTTAAAAATGACTAAATCGGCAGCTACCATTTCCTTAACAATCGCAGGCAAGTCGTATTTAGGCTGCCAATTTAATTGCTTCTTTGCCTTTGCTGGATCACCAATTAATATGTCTACTTCCGCTGGTCGATAATAGCGTTTATCAATCGCCACAACTTCTTGCCCTACAGGCACCTGATACTCATTATTGGTGCATTCAGCTACTTTTCCAACCTCATTTTCTTCAC
Organism: Bacteroidota bacterium; assembly: GCA_046303115.1. Classification (GTDB taxonomy): domain Bacteria; phylum Bacteroidota; class Bacteroidia; order AKYH767-A; family OLB10; genus CAINEC01. The sequence continues at coordinate 18,550 of JBKCGZ010000209.1, forward strand.
TTCCCTCCCATTGTATTTTAATTCCAGCTTCTGCAAACGACATATTAATGAAGTCGCGAACAGTAGTAGTTACTCCGGTTGCAATCACATAATCTTCTGGCTTTTCTTGTTGCAACATTAAATACATTGCTTCCACATAATCTTTTGCATGCCCCCAATCACGTTTTGCATCAATATTACCCATAAACACTTTATCTTGTAACCCAAGAGCAATTCTTGCAACGGCACGAGTAATTTTGCGGGTCACAAAGGTTTCACCTCTTAAAGGAGATTCATGGTTGAATAAAATACCATTTACCGCGAACATATTATACGACTCACGATAGTTTACAAAGATCCAATAGGCATATAGCTTTGCCACTGCATACGGCGAACGAGGATAAAAAGGGGTTGACTCTCGCTGTGGAATTTCCTGTACTAATCCATATAATTCAGAAGTAGACGCCTGATAGATTTTACACTTATCAGAGAGGTTAAGCATTCTAACGGCCTCTAGAATTCTTAAAGCGCCCAGTGCGTCAGTATTTGCCGTATATTCTGGAGAGTTGAAACTCACATGCACGTGCGACATGGCTCCAAGGTTATAAATTTCATCTGGCATTACTTCGCTGATGATTCGAATGATATTTACAGAGTCGGTTAAATCGCCATAATGTAATTTGAAGCGAACACCTTGCTCGTGCGGATCGGCATATAAATGATCAATACGTTGCGTATTAAAAAGTGAACTTCGGCGTTTTATTCCGTGTACCTCATAGCCCTTGGCGAGTAAAAGTTCAGCAAGGTAGGCCCCGTCCTGACCAGTAACTCCTGTAATTAAAGCTTTTTTCATCTGAATCGTCTGTAAACTAATATACGAATGCGAAATTACCTTTAATGTTCCCTGTTTAATAGCGGCTAATAAAATATAATTCACAACCAATTGCTGAAAACAATTTAATTATGGAGCATTCAATGGAATGCACAAGAATACCTTTGTCGTTAATATGGTTGTTCGTCTTCTTTCTTTAAAAATGGGACTGACCAAATATTTTTAAATAGCTAAAACAAAAAACAAGGTTGTCCGTAAAACGCCTCCTATTGTTTACAATACAATAAATTCAAGTATGGAAAAGAAAATGGGCGCTAATAATCTTATTGATTCGAAAGATATCAAAAAAGGTTTATCTACAGTAAGTAAAAACTGGTATTTGTTTGCAATTTTTATTGGACTAGGTATAATTATCGGTAGTGTTTACCTATACAATGCAACTAAATTTTACGGAGCAACAACTGAGTTATTAATCAAGCCACAAAAAGACCCATTTAAAGATGCTTTAAGCGAGTCGTTACCATCTGCTCCAAGAAAAGAAGAAATAGCGAACGAAGTAAAAATTATTAAGTCGACTAAATTAATTGACGAGACAATAAATAAATTAAACCTAGATATTGGTTATTACATTGAAGGACGTATTAAAACCGGAGAAGTTTACAAAGGGACTCCTTTTACAGTAGTTGGTAAATTAACTGACAAGAGCTTATATAATGTACCCTTTGAAATAAAAATTTTAAATCAGCAAGCATTCATTGTTGAAATCAATACGGATGGATATAAATTTAAACGCCAATCGAAATTTGGTGTACCAGTTATTAATGAAAAGTTTTCGTTCATTGTGAACTCAGATTCAACCATTATCAATCGGAATACTAAAATCAGCGATATCCCTTACATTTTCAAATTTAAAAATCATGATGATTTAGTTAAAAAATATCAGCGTGCATTAACAATTGAAAAAGATCAGACTGCCACCGTAATAAAAATTTCACTGGAAGATGAGGTTGAAGATAAAGCAATTGATTTTCTAAATACGCTTATCAGTAATTATATTGAAAATTCTGTCGAAGTTCAAAAAACAGTTAATGAAAATACAGTACGTTTTATTGATGCTCAATTAGCTGATGTAGAAAATCAATTGAATAATGTTGAAAGTAATCTTGAATCATTTCAAAAAAGTAGAACAACGTTAAATCTTGGAGAAGAATCAGGAATGCTATTTCAACGTGTAGTTGATTTTGATTCTGAAAAAGCAAGAATGAATATCCAATTGAAGTCGGTAGATATGATGTATGACTATCTAACGAATTCAACTGGTGAGAATATGGCGATTTCGCCCTCTGTTTTAGCTGAAGCAAACGACCCAGGCTTACAAGGAGCTTTTGATGAATTGTATGCTTTACAGCAAAAGCGTTCGAACTTATTATTCAGTAATACCGAAAATTCTAAATCTGTCGTAGAAAATGATCAAATGATTTCCAGGTCAAAGCAAAAAATATCTGGAATCGTTTTAAACATTAGAAAAAACTTAGTAAATAAAATCAATAGCATCAGTGGACAAATTGGCTCTTATAATAGCGCCTTACGTCAGATGCCATCTACACAACGTGGCATTGTAAATATTAACCGAAACGTAGAAATTTATTCTGAAATCTATAAGTTCTTATTAGAAACCCGTGCTCAAACAATCATTGCTAAAGCCAGTATAGTAGCCGATAAGATTGTTTTAGAGTCTGCATATGGGAATGGGTTATTACATCCTTTGCCTGTAATGACACTAGCGACAGGAATTGGCGGCGGATTAGCTCTAGCCTTATTGATTATTTTCTTTAAAGGCATTTATTATAATTATGTATTCTCGAAGGAAGATATTAAAGAAGTGACCGACTTACCAATTATTGGAGTGATCGGAAAAAGTAAAGAAGCAGAAGATGAGTATCTAATGGTAGACAAGTTCCCTCAAAGTCAAATAGCAGAAGCCTTTCGAGTCATACGAACCAATCTCTCCTACTTTGCAAGCAAGTCCAAGAATAAAGTAATTCTTATAACGTCAACCATGCCTGGCGAAGGTAAAACGTTCACAGCAGTCAATATTGCAACCATCTTAACGAGAGCTAAAAAGAAGGTGGTGTTATTAGATTTAGATTTACATAAACCTAAACAAGCGAATGCTTTTGATTTGCAAAATGATTTTGGTGTAACATCCTATATTGTTGGGAAAGCAAACTTGAAACAAATAACAAAAGATAGTGGTATCGATGATTTAAAAATTATATTATCGGGTCCACGGACACCTAATGCATCTGAATTAATACTTGATGAGAACTTAGATAAACTAATCAATGATTTAAAAGAAGTGTATGATTATGTTATCATTGATACACCTCCAATTGGATTATTGTCAGATGCGCTTGTATTAATGAAGCAATCAGATGTAAATATATTTGTGATGAAAGCAGGAGTTTCAAAGAAGGAATTCATCGATATCGCACATCAATTAGTAGAGAAAAACGAAATCAAACATATGTCGATTGTACTTAACGGAGTAAGCAGTAAAAATATTCCGTCGGGATATGGTGCAGGCTACTACTCCTAATAACTGAATTAACATAAATGGAGGAGCATGAAGTTGACAGAAGCAATGCACTGTCAAAGGCAATTAAAAGTTTAAAAGTTCATTTAACATCTTCACAAAAAAAGAAGATGATAGGACTTTCTATTTTAATTTTTATTTCTGCAATACTCGATGTATTCGGACTTGCTTCGATTCTTCCATTAGTAAAATTAGCTACTGAGCCTGGTCTTATTTTAAAAAATAAAATACTGTTTAGTATTTACAATGCTGGACATTTTACTAATGAAAAAAACTTCTTGCTGTTTACTATTATAAGTGTTTTTCTTTTCTTTTTATTCAAAACACTTTTCGGATTATTTGTAAACTATTTACAGACAAAATTCAGTACTGCAGTGGCCTACGGAATTACCAAACGTCAGTTTGAAAAATATTTCGGATTAAACTACTATCAATTCTCGAATATAAAAAGTAGCAATATTATTCATCATGTTATTAATAATCCAATATCGTATATAACATGGGTTGTTTTACCCTTAATCATGCTGCTATCTGAAACAATAATTGTAATTTTAATTATAGCTGGAATTGCTATTTATGATTATCGGTTATTTATTTTTATTTCAGTTATCATTGGACCAGCTACCTGGTTAATTTATCGCATGCTTAAGAATAAGTCGTCTCATATAGGATTAGAGATGAATAAAATTTTTCCGCAATCGATGGGTACATTAAATCAAACAGTTCAAGGCTATATTGATATTAAACTAGCCAACAAAGAAGAATTTTATAAAAACAAATTTTTACGATTACAAAAAAGCTATCATGCGCTTAACATGAAATCGTATTTACATAATTTAATTCCGATGCGTGCAAACGAAATGGTAGCATTAAGTGGAGTTATTTTAATTTTTATTTATGCGATATTCTTAACTGATAATACTGCATCTGCTGTTGTTATGATAAGTTTATTTGCTGCTGCTGCTTATCGTTTAATGCCTTCCTTGAATAGAATTATCAGCTCTATGGTTTACATTCAAAAAAACCTAGGAGCATTAGAGAATCTAAATTTATATCAAGATACAATTAATAAATCAGAAGTTAATCAAGAAGAAATTAAATTTAGTGAATCGATAAATCTTCAAAATATTTTCTTCAAGTTTCCCAACCAAACAAATAACATTATTAATGATGTAAGCTTATCTATTAAGAAAGGAGAAAAGATTGGAATTATTGGATCTTCAGGATCAGGAAAAACAACATTGATTAATATCTTGCTGAAGTTTCACAATGAATATGAAGGTGCTATTAAAATTGATAATACTATTTTAAATGATCAACATTTAAAAAGCTGGAGAAAATTAATAGGCTATGTGAAGCAGGATATTTTTTTAATGGATGCATCGATACTTGATAATATCACCTTTAACGATTCTAATCCCAATAAAGAAAGATTAAAAAGTGCTGTTGAACAATCATCATTAACTACTTTTATCAGTAGCTTGCCAGAAGGATTAAACACACGAATTGGAGAAAGAGGTTCATCTCTATCAGGTGGACAAAAACAACGATTAAGTATTGCGCGTTCATTATATCGCAATGCTGAAATACTCATTTTCGATGAGGCAACATCGGCACTTGATAATCAAACAGAGCAAGAGGTTAGTGATGCAATTGACCAATTATCCAGTACACAAAAAACAATTATCATTATTGCACATCGATTAACAACATTAAAAAATTGTGATCGTATTTACGAATTGAAGGAAGGTAAAATCGTGGCCATTCATCAATATGCCGACTTAATTAAAAATATCATTTAAATGAATAATAAAATACTCATTGTAGTAGGAACGCGTCCAAATTTCATAAAGATTACTCGCTTTAAAAAAGTGAACGAGGCAATGGGGAACCCGTTTAATATTAAAATTGTACATACGGGTCAGCATTATGATAGTAAAATGGCCGACGTATTTTTTACACAATTTGAATTAGAACCTGATTACTATTTAAATATTCCACAGGCATCGGCAAATACGCAAATTGGTGAAATAATTATTCGACTAGAAAATGTAATTGAAGAATTCAATCCTTCAGTAGTAATGGCAGTTGGCGATGTTAATTCAACATTTGCTGCAGCATTTGCGGGACATAAACTTAATCGCATTGTAGCGCATTTAGAGAGTGGCTTACGTAGTTATGATCGTTCAATGCCAGAAGAGATTAACCGTTTATTAACTGATGAAATAGCTGATTACTTTTTTGTAACGGAACAGAGTGGTTATGACAATCTGACAAAAGAAGGAAAGAATAAAGATACTATCATCTTTGTAGGCAACACGATGATTGATACACTTGTTGAATTTGAAAATAAAATTCAGGAAAGTAAAATTCTTGACGAGTATCAGATTAAAGAGAAAGGATATGTGCTAATGACCATGCATAGACCTGCAACAGTTGATTCAGAAGAAGAGTTGACTAAATTATTAGAGATTATTGAATATGTAAATCAACATCATCATTTGGTTTTTCCAATACATCCGCGTACATTATCTAAACTACAACAATTTGGATTAATGGAAAGGGTAAAATCAAATCCTAAAATTATTCTTACTGAACCATTAGATTATTTTGCATTTCAAAAGCTAATTGCAGGATGCAGTTTTGTTATTACTGATAGTGGTGGAATCCAAGAAGAAACTACATTTAGAAGTGTACCTTGTTTGACTCTTCGACCAAATACAGAGCGACCATCAACAGTTTGGATTGGCACTAATGAACTTGTTCCTTTTGAAATTGAAAAAGTGCAAGAAAAAATTAATGAGATTAATACTAACACTTTTAAGAAAGGAGCTATACCTCCTATGTGGGATGGCTTTTCTACTGAAAGAATTTTAGAAGCATTTAAAACGATTTTGAAGATGTAATAATCATTCTCCCCTACCGTTACCGAATATGCGTATTACCAATTTTGAAGGCTTAACAAACCTTGATAGTATTTCTTTATTTCCATTTCAGTTTTCAAAATCATTTGCTAATTTTATAAAGCATCAATTTGGAAATGAAGTTATCTATTTTGAAAAAAATGAAATTTTTGTTCCATTAGAAGTTACTGGTCATGGATTTTTTCAGCAAATAAAATTACTTGCTGCTCCATTTCGTGCAAACAAAGAAATAAGCGCACATGAATCAATATCTTTTTTTAATGATTTACAACATGAGTTAAAAAACTCTGGTAAGTATATTCGAATTGCACAGCCCCATCCAATGGCATTTACCAATGAAAAACCAAGCTATAGTAAGTGGTGTGAATTTGGAACATATGTAAATCATTTACAAAATAAATCGGATGAGAATTTACTAAATGAATTTGATGTTAAATATAAAAAAGCAGTTCAACATAGCATTAAAAATGGTGGAAATGTGATAATTGATAAT
>JBKCGZ010000210.1:0-21734 GCA_046303115.1 Bacteroidota bacterium
TTTAACGTACCATCACTACCATTACCTGTTAAATCAGGTAATGTAGTTCCAGTAGTTTGATTAAAATCCCAATAACCTACTAAACCAATTTCATTTCCTTGCAAATGTTTGTGCATAGTCGATTTAATTTCATCCGACGTACGAACTACACTCCACAATCGGACTTCATCAATGTTTCCGAAACTTTGAAAGTTGACTAAATCCCAAGGAGCAATTCCAATTACAAATGGATTCGAACTTAAAGTAATTGCATTTCCTGTAAGTGGTAATCCACCAACTTGCACACCATTAATGTAACATAGCATTTGTCCACCAGAACCAAACGTTGTTGCAAAATGCACCCACGCTGAATCAATTGGAGAAGAACCAGCTTGAATAGTATTCACACCTGGATTCCATATCTCCGAGTAATTCTGTCCTAATTGAACAGCCATCAAATAACCATTATCAAATGCAGGAGTTACCTTACCCATAATCTTCTGGTTCCAGGTAGAATTAAACATTCTTACCCACACTTCCATGGTTAACTCATTACCTGTATTTAAAATATTATTGGTTCCGCAGTTAAAATAAACAGGAGGCTTGCTTCCCGCATTCCAAGAGGGATAATCGATATAAAAACTATTCCCAGCAGTTGTTTGCGCTTGCATGAAAGTAGCAGTTAGTAATGCCGTAGCCGTTAGTAGTAATCTTTTAAATTTCATAATTGGTTAGTTTACATCCCACCATACTTTGGTAGTTGGTATATCAGGTCCTTGTTGAATAATTGCTTGGTTATAGTTGGCACCATTTAAACTCGCCTCTTTTGCAGGATAGGTTAAACGGTTTGGAAAATTAGTTAAATTGATTGAATTATTGGAATAGTCTGTTAACACAGGATATCCTGTTCGACGATATTCACTATAACTCTCTAATCCGTTTTGAAACGCATATGAAATATACTTCTGCGTAATGATTCCCTCCAGCGATACAGGCTGACAAACGCTAAGGTAATTTGCAATTTGCGTACTTGTGATAGTACTGTTAGGATATGACTGCATACTTAAATTAATTCCATCAAAATAGTATTGCTGCGGACTGCCTAACGACCACCAGCCATTTAGAGCAGCTTCTGACAATAAGAAATTAACCTCTGCCGCCGACATTAATACTCCCGGTGCATCTTGTCGTAAGAACCAAGTTCCAATCTTGGATACATCACTTCCATCGCTATTATAGTTATTCCAGATGGATGATCCCGAAGGAACTAAATTAGGGACTCCTTCATAATCAGGAAATCCGATTATCATCGACTCTGTTGTGTATTGTGCAAATACTTTTAATCTCGGATCACTTGTAAGTTTCAAATAGTCAATTAGAAATTTGCTCGGATAAGTTCTTCCACCACTTTGTCCGCTGTTGATTAAATCAAACAATGGATTTCTTATCTCTCCATTGTAAGGAAAATAAGCGTTATCTGCATTGGTTAGTAAGAGTGGCTGTCCTACGAGTTCTGTTAACACCTGCTGCGTTAGTTGTGGCTGCACGTTGGATATACGCATCGCTAATCGTAATTGTAATGAATTCGCAAACTGCTGCCATTTAATTACTGAGCCTTTAAAAATGGGATCACTATTCCCTCCAAATGTAGGTTTTGAAACATCTAATAATGCTGATGCATTCTTCAACTGATTAATCAAAGCTGGATAAATCGTAGATTGTTTATCGTAAGACGGAGATAAATTCAAACTCTTACCATTCAATGCTTGTGAATAAGGGATATCTCCGAATGCATCTGTTAGCTGCGAGAATAAATAACACTCCCAAATTTTAGCGATTGCATTTTTATTTATCAGATAGGCATTTCCGTTAGTAAGATTTTGAACCTCGCGAGCATTAATCAAACCCTGCGCATAGACTTCATTCCACCAAGCATCTTTTCCATCGTTGCTATCGTATTCTTTACCCGCATCTACTCCACCCAACGTTGCGAAATACATATTCCAATTCATGATTGTCCAGTAATTGAAATTAGCGTTGGTAATATAACTTCCCATTCCTTTTACAACTGAATACGTAAATAGATAATCGGGATTTGTATTCGTAGGTGCATTCGGATTGACATTTAAATCAACCATTGAATCCTTGCAAGCAAATGGAATAACCAATACCAAAATCAAGAATAAAGTTGCAATTCGTTTTGTAGATATCTGCTTCATATTACAAGGTCACTTTAATGTTAAATCCAATACTTCTTCGTGTAGGCCATGAATAAATCTCGTACCCTTGTCCGTTACCGTTAGTATAGGATGATTCGGGATCTATGTTCGGAGCACCGCTGTATATTAACCATAAATTACGACCTGTTAAGGCTACACTTAATCCTTTCATGTGCAATTTATCAGTAACAGATTTATTAAATCGATAGTTAAAAGTAAACTCACGTAATTTTACGAAGCTCGCATCATAAATAAATTGTTCGTGAATTTCATTCGTCCAATCAGAGAATTGTCCCCAATATAATTCAGGATTGACATACACCGTATTTTGTTTTCCATCTGCTGTTACTCCATCAGCTAAATAACCACCAGTCGCCACCCAGTTCTCAGGAGATACTCCCGCAGCAATACGCGCCGCTTCACTTGCATACCATGCATCACGACCTTCTAAGGTGCTTTCAAGATTACCAGAGTATCCACTCGCATACATATTCGTCCCACTGAACATTTGTCCACCAATTCGATAATCAACCAACACCCCTAACGAGAAGTTTTTATAGGTAAAGTTATTGTAAACACCTCCTGTCATTTTCGGATTGTAATTTCCCAATACTTTTGGTTTATCATCGCGAATGTACATTCCATGCTCATCGACTAACTTATTACCATTTGCATCGCGCTTAATACCATATCCTACTATATCTCCATATTCATGTCCGGGACGTGCTTCAATAGTTAAGTTCCATTGATAAAATAATTGATAAGCTTCTAGACCTTCCGTTAAAGAAACAACTTTATTCTTATTATGCGCTAGATTGATATCTAAGTTCCATTTGAAATTTGTTTTCTCAATTGGAATTGTTTTTAGTTGCACCTCTATACCTTTATTTAAAATTTCTCCACTATTGATAATTGCATTTACAAATCCCGAAGTAGCGGATACGCTAGCCGGTAGTATCTGATTTTTTGTATCCGAACGATAGTAGGTAAAGTCAACTCCTATTCTACGATTAAAGAAATACAATTCTGTTCCTGCTTCAATGTTGGAAGTGATTTCTGGTTTCAGGTTTAACAATGGCAATGTTGGATCAAGTTGATACATCGTTGCACCATTGAAAGAACCAGCAGTTGGATAACTGAACGTTGCACGATACGGATCAGTATCACGTCCTACTTGCGCCCACGACAAACGAAGTTTTCCGAAAGTAAATTTTGATTTATCATTTTTTAGCAATTCAGAAAAAACAAATCCGGTACTTACTGATGGATAAAAATACGAACGTGCATCTTTTGGCAATGTAGAACTCCAATCGTTACGCGCTGTTATATCCAAGTATAAAAATTCTTTATAAGCTACTTGTCCGAAGGCATATAAACCATTAGTTCTGCGCTTCGACATATAGTTGGAAACAACAGGACGATTAACACTATTCTCAATTGAATAAAAATATGGAATGGCTAATCCTCCATCTGTATGTGCAGAATAGGAGTTGCTTTCTTTTTGCAGCGTGCTTCCACCGAAATTAGCAGAATAACTAATTGACGAATTGATGCTATCATTATAACTCAACAAGAAATCACTTTGATATTGCTTTTCATTCGACCATCCCTTAGAATATGAACCTAAGGAATTTGAAATACTATTGTATCCTTCGCGATTATTGTTTTGAAATAAATTGATATCTGCATTCGTACGCACCATCAAATTAAAATTATCCTGAATTTTATAATTCACCGAAGCAATTCCTAATAATCGATCGCGGGTATCCTCGTTCAAATCATAATTCACCGACCAATACGGATTATTCATCCAGTTCCAGTTAGTATACCATGTTTGCTCATGTCCGGAAGCATCCATCTGATAATTCTCCAACGAAGAGGCACTGATATTTCGAGGCATCATTACATAGTTGCGGGGAGCACTGAAACTATTAGCTAATCCTAAACGATTTTTGGCTTGCTGGTTACTATACGTAATTCCAACATCGATGCTTAGGCGATCACTTATTACAGCGGCTGTACGTGCCGTTAGATTTGTACGATTTAAAGTAGTTCCAGGAACAATATCTTTTGTGTTAAAATTTCCTGCTGACAAACGATAGGTCATTTTATCGGAACCACCACTTAACGAAACATTATTAACGGCGGTTATTCCTGTTTGAAAAAAGGAACTGTAGTTATCCGCCTGCGGAGAAAAATTTCGTACTTGTCCATCCCAATCTTTAATTGTTTGTCCTAACATTTTTGGTCCCCAGCTACCAAAAGCAGATCCACTTGCTGTATTATAAGTATAGATGCCATCTTGTAAAACCCAAGGCCCTTCAAATTTTCCATTACGTCCAGCGCCATACACATCTTGAAACTTAATTTGAATATTAGGAATCTCAACTGAGGTAGAACTGTTAAACGTTACTCCGATACCGTTAGCCTTCGCTCCTTTCTTCGTAGTAATCACTATTACACCATTAGCTGCTAAAGAACCATAAAGTGCAGCTGCAGTCGGACCTTTCAACACATTCACCGATTCAATATCATCGGGATTAATATCACTGATACCATTCCCATAATCACGTCCACCCCATTGCGTAGTTGTGTTACTCGTATTATTTTCAATTGGAACACCATCAACAACTATTAATGCCTGATTAGATCCAGACAAAGAAGTCACACCGCGCAAAACAATACGACTTGACGAACCTGGTCCGCCCGTAGTAGAAGTAATATTTAATCCAGCAACCTTACCCGACAACTGATTAATCACACTAGCATCTTTTGCAGTTTGTAAATCCTCTCCTTTTACCTCTTGAACAGCGTAGCCAAGTGCTTTCTTTTCTTTCTTGATACCGAGTGCAGTTACAACCACCTCTTTCAATTCCACCTTATCCTTTTTCAGATACACATTAATATTTGAACGTGATTTCACAGGTTCAAAGTGACGCACCATGGAAACCATTACGAATACTAATGTATCTGTTGGATGCGAAACCGTAATTTCATATTTTCCATCTTCATTTGCAGCGGTAGAGATTGAAGTTCCTTTAACATTAACCACTACAAAAGGCAATGGCGATTTATCCTCGAAAGAATAAACAACACCAGTTACTTTCTGTGATTGCGAAAAACAATTGAAGCTTAAACTCAGATATGATAACAGGAAGATAAATAGTAGTGATAAATTATTTCTTCTCATTCGACTTTTTATTTTCAGGTGTAGCGGGAGCATTTTTCTTTGCTTGCAATTCATTGAAATAATCAACCCATGATTTTTTCAAGTAAATATTCTCACCATAAAAACGAAGAATATTATTTAGGACTTCTGGATTCAGATACAAAGGAATCACATCTAGAATTTCTAATTTCTCATCGAGAATAACTACCTCTGGGAATCCAATATTTCCACGCGTGATGGTCTGCGTAAACGGATGCAGAGCTCCTGGCTGCGTGCCGGGTGAAATGATTTGTCCCTTGTAATTGACAGTTTCATTCCCAACAACATTAAAGTTAACGCAATTATATTTCTCTCTTAAATAATCTGCATTTAAAGAATCCGTAAAGCTGGTTGATTTCATAATCTTGCAGCTATTACAAAAATCAGCTTCTAGTAAAACAACTGTTTTTTTATTATTCGAATGTAATCCATCGAGGTAATTTGTTGCCGACTTCCAGTTTGTCAATTTAATCTGATCATTCAGGGTTGAATCCTTCATGGCCTTATCGTATAACTTTTCGAAATCGTTATAGCCACATGTTTTGTAAACATTTTCCAACGTAAAAATGAGCACGGGTTCAATCTTCGGAATTTCTAAATAACCAGGGACAACTAAGTTGAGGTTGAATTTATTTTTATCCTTTTCATAACCATTCATAAAAACGGTTGTAGGATACATCAAACTTCCGTTGAGTAATTTCACAGCTAACTCATGCGGCGCTTTCTTCTCTGGACCAGTTGGTTTATAAATCTGTCCGAGAAACTCAATGGTATCTTTACTCTCTGCATCAAAACTTACGGGATAAAAATTCTGATTGATATATCCTGCAAGTCCTTCATTGGCATAAGTAGTTTTCATCATGTGCTTACACCAGCCACACCAATCGGTATAAAAATCCAGCAGGATAGGACGCTGCTGGGTTTGCATTTTTTGCATAGCCTCTTGCAACGATATCCAGTTCACCCTACTGCCATCTTCATTTTGAGCATGTAGCGAAAGGGAATTAGCAAGCAAAAGAAATACTAAAACAAACGAAGAAAGATATCGCAATTTCATAGTAGAATTAAATGATTTGAAGAGAATAAAAATAGGAAATTTTGATGTAATTTCGAAAAGTGATTTAAATCCGCCATGTGCTACAACATTGCCTTCATTGAAAAGAAATTAGAAACGCTGGCTAAGCGGTTTAATGCGGGGACTATTCATGGACCTATCTTTCATCCTCCTCTATTTCACGCATCAGCGTTTACGCACCCTTATTGGCCTGTACTATTGCATCCGCAAGAATGGCAAATTGATTATTATCGCTGGGGATTGATACCTTCTTTTACCAAGGATTGGAATGCTGCGTTGAAAATCTCTACCATGACCGGAAATTGTATCGGTGAAGAAGCATTTGAGAAACCTTCGTTTCGTAAACCAATCCGAACGAATCGCTGTGTTATTCCTGTCTCTGGATTTTATGAATGGAGAACAGAAAATGGAGTTAAATATCCCTATTATATATTCCCGAAGAATGATGAGTTTTTCTTTTTAGGAGGAATCTATGATGAGTGGACCAATCCTGAAAATAACGATTTACTAAAAACATTCTCGATTATTACTTGTGAAGCTAATCCGCTTTTAGCAAAGATTCATAACACCAAAAAACGAATGCCGCTTATCTTATCAGAAAATAATTTAACGCATTGGCTTCAACCCGATTTACATCGAGAAGATGTTTTATCAATGATTACACCTTACGATAATGATTTGATGCAGGCACATACGATATCAAGAAAAATAACCGATCGTAAAAATTATGTGAATGATGAATCTTTAATTCAAGAATTTACATACCCCGAATTGCAATTACTCGACGCATTTGATTAAGCAAGGGTATAGTATTCCGGATTTTCTGTTTGATAGACTCGTATTACTCCTACGCTGACTAAGTCCACTAAAATTTTCATTGCACGCCAACGACTAATATTTACCAGTTTACAAAATTCTTTCAAGGTAATACGCGGATGATTACTCAGGTAATTCAACAATGCTTTTTCTTTATCAGAATAATTAATAATGGTTTGTCGAGAGCCATGTTGTCGTTTTAAAACTTCTACCACCACTTTACTCGCCAATAAACATTGGTCCGCCTGACGAACATATACCCACTTCTTTCCTTTCTCATCAATGGCATAATATGGCTTGTCTTTTCCATCGGGAATAAAAACTTCTAAAACCGTTTTGCCTTTTACATTCCATTCGTGAATTTGTAATTCAATTTCAGGATAACAGTAATGCCTAGCCGCTTCTTCCAACATATACTTTTCTTCTTCTGCTTTTACTCCGTTGATGCTTCCATTATCATTCACACCCACGAGTAAGGTGCCACCATGATGGTTGGCAAAAGCCACCATTGATTTAGCAATACGATGCACCGAGGAAATCTCTTTTTTGAAATCCAACATGGGCCCTTCGCCTTGCGCAATCAATTGTTCTATGCGTTTCACAAGTCCGAAGGTAATAAAGAATATTATTGAGCAATAATGGTATCGTAAGCAGGACTATACGTTGCAAAAACTCCTAGTCCACCAGTAATATTCGATTTGATATTTGAAGGTACCGCAAACGGACTTCCATTATTCGATATTTGTGTTTCAGCATCACGCCAGAATTCAAAAGTACCTCTATCAACTGCACAGAATTTCACAATAATGGTATCTCCTTTTTTAAACAACCCTGCCTCTTCTTTGATATCATCTGGCTTTGTCGAATTCGGTATTTGTCCTCGGAATGCATTAAAAACAAACGATTGTCCATTGATAAATTTATCTTCGAAAGCAGAGCCTAATGGAGCTAAAAACAAATCATCCTTTGTAATACGCTTGGCCATCCAACGGTAACAATTACCAATTGAATCAGGATCTGTTAGATGCCCCCAAGCTAATCCAAGTGAATCTAAATTCTCTTGCACCTTAAACCATGTACTATCTAATGCAATATGCGGTTGTAATTTCGCAGTAGATGATAATTGTTGATTATCCTTCGTGATAATCGTTAATTGATAGGTCCTTCCCTCTTCACCAAACATCGTAGGCAACTTCGTAACAGAATCCAACGCTGCATAAAACCCTTTCAGACTAACTCCATTCACAACAGTATCTAATTCGATTAACTGAACAGTTTTAACTCCATCGTTAATGGTAACAAATGCTCCGCTCTCAGCAAATGAATTTAAAGCACCTGGATTTATCGGATCAAAATAAGAAGACGAACGACTTAAAATAACATAAGGTGGCAAACCTGTCTCTACATATCCATCTACTACCACTCGCGGATCTTCACGAGGTAAATCCAACGAAATATTTTCTTCGCATGAAGCGAAAACAAATGCTATGACAATTAAATATAAAAACTGTTTCATGGCTTAGAATTTAAAGTTATACGTTACAGAAGGAATCAATCCGAATAAAGAAACTTGCTTTGCTTGCACTGACAAGTTACCATCCACGGAGTTGCCATCAACATTGAAATAAATAAAATAAGGATTCTTCCGACTATACACATTATAAATCGAGAACACCCAACTTCCCTCGTAATTTTTATGCTTCTTACCCATGAGCGTTGCAGAAATATCGAGACGATGATACGCCTTCTGACGGAAACTATTTCGAGCTTGATACAAACTCAAAACATTAAAATTATTATTCAAGTTAAGCTCGCCATTAGCACCCACCGAAATTGGAGGCGTAGAAGATGCAAAGTACTTCTGCGAAGGAAGGGTTAACGCATCTCCGGTAGAATACACCCAGACAGCACCGAATGTCCATCTTTTACTTTTCTGATAATTCAACACTACTGAACAATCATGGCGACGATCATATTTTGCAGGAAATTCTTTTCCATAGTTAATCTCTGCAAACTGACGATTTGTATATGACAATGTATAACCGACCCAACCCGTTAACTTACCTTCATTTTTCTTAATAAAAAATTCTGCTCCATAACTATCCCCCTTACCGAAAACGAAATTATTATCTGCATTATTCTTTACATCCTGATCGGGAGTTACGCCTTCACGATACTCAATTAAATTTTCCATCGTTTTGTAATACACCTCTACGGATGTTTCGAAAGTATTCTTCTTCAAATTTTTGAAATACCCTAATGCATACTGCGTTGAAAATTGTGGCTTTACTTTATCGGTTGATGGCACCCACACATCGGTAGGTAAGCTAACCGATCCGAAGGATGCAAGATGGATATACTGATAATTCTGTGTAAACGAACCTTTAATTGATGAGCTATTATTAATCTGATAGCGCACATTGAAACGAGGTTCAACATTCGTATATAATTTCACTTTCTCCCCGGCTTCATATCTTACAGAATCGATAATATTACTTGTAAATAAAGGATCTTGAATATATCGTGTAAACGGACCTACATGTTCGAAAGCAGAAAAGCGAAGTCCTCCACTTACCTTCCACTGATCATCAATTTCCCAATCATCGTTGATATACAAAGCAAGATCATGCGCATAATAACGCTTAACCTCACCAAGATCAAATTGTACATCACCCGAGCGAGCAGAAACATTTGTAGGAGTGAAACGATGGTAGATATAGTTCATTCCGAATTTCACATTGTGCAATACAGTGGGATACCAATTAAAATCCGACTTCAAAGAATAATCACGAATGCCCGAGAAGATTTTAAAATCGAATTGTTGTTGCGAGGCACCGAACTCGAAATTATAATTAGTAAAAATGAGTGAGTTATTCACGAATAATTTTTCGTTAAACAAATGATTCCAGCGGAAAGCAGCGGTTGCATTCCCCCAAGGAATTTTTACTTTGAAACCTGTTTCTGGACTTCTAAAATTAAAAATATCTTTCCCGAGATAACAGGATAAATACAAACGATCCTTATTTGAAAGTGTGTAATTTATTTTACCATTTAAATCGTAGAAATAATAACTATTACCAGCAATACGAGAATTAGCGGGCACAAATGGTTCACGCAAAAACAAATCAATAAATGTTCTTCGTCCTGATACAATAAACGAAGCTTTATCTTTTACAATTGGACCTTCGAGTGTAAATCGCGAAGCAATATATCCAATCCCACCTTCTCCATGCACTTCTTTATTATTTCCATCTTTCATCGAGATATCGAGCACAGAAGATAATCTTCCACCATACTGAGCAGGCATACCCCCTTTTGTCAATGAAATATTTTTGATAGCATCAGAATTAAAGACAGAAAAAAATCCGAAGAGATGCGAAGCATTATAAACCACTGCTTCATCCAACAAAATTAAATTCTGATCGGGTCCTCCACCACGCACATAAAATCCGGAGTTACCCTCTCCTGCCGACTTAACTCCAGGCAATAATTGAATTGCCTTTAAAACATCTACTTCACCCATCAAGGCAGGCAATGCTTTAATCTGATCAATACCAACTTCAATCTTACTCATCTCCGTCGATTGAATATTTTTCTCTTTCTTCTGAGCAGAGACAACTACTTCCTGCGTTTCAATAACACGAGGACTAATTTCAATATTTAGCGACTGATTTTTAGTAATCGTATACTTAGCTTCTTTGGTAACATAACCGACATAAGAAACTGCAATGGTATATGTTCCGGGAGCCACGGACATTGAATAAAATCCATAAGCATTACAACTTACACCCTGATTGGTTTCCTTAAAAAACACCGCAGCACCAATCATACGTTCACCTGTAGTTGCATCTGAAATATAGCCGCTAACAGTGATTTTTGATGCAGCTGGTTCTTGCCCGTAAGAATGATTTATTAAAACAAAAAAGCATAGAACACTAAGGGCAATCAATTTTTTCATGGCGCGAAATTAAGAAGTAATGGGGAAGATTTTAATGCTTTGATGTTAATATTATGAGTGGACGGATTCAAAACATTTAAAGTCTAATATTGTTTTTTAATCTAAATTTGTCTTGTAATACTACTATGATGACAGAAACAGCTTATTTATTCAGTGCAGCCGGCGTAATTAGCCTTTTCACGTTAATTGTGATGGAGATTGTTTTAGGTATCGATAATATTATTTTCATTTCCATTCTTGCAGATAAGCTTCCGAAGAATTTACAAAAGAAGGCCCGTAGAATCGGTTTATTCATGGCCTTGATTATTCGTATCATGCTTTTGTTTTCATTAAGTTGGATTATTGGATTAAAAGAAACTTTACCTCTTCCTTTCGGATTAGAGTTTAGTGGCAAAGATTTGATTTTACTTGCGGGCGGATTGTTTTTATTAGCAAAAAGCACAACGGAGATTCACGGGAAAGTCCAAGGTGAAGAGGATCATAAAAAACCGGAGCTAAAGAAAATCACGCTCAATACTGCAATTATTCAAATCATCGGTTTAGACATTGTATTTTCATTTGATTCCATTTTAACTGCTGTTGGATTAGTAAACCATATTTTAATCATGGTCTTAGCAGTTATCATTTCTATGTTAATCATGTTGGTAGCTGCTGGACCTGTTTCTGATTTTGTGAATCGTCATCCAACTATTAAGATGTTAGCACTCACATTCTTGATGCTGATTGGATTTATGCTCGTGATAGAAGCCTTTCATCACGAAGTGGAGAAAGGATACATCTATTTTGCGATGGCATTCTCACTGATTGTAGAATTATTAAACATCAGAGCGAGAAAGAAAAACAGCGCGCATTAATTAAATCACTTCGGAATAATCTGCATCTCGAAATGTTGTTCGAGCTTGTGAATTAAGAATACGGCAATCATCACTATTAAAAATAGTACGATTAGAATCTGTATTATTTTCAGCAATGTCTTTTTCATATTATGCCTTTAAATAACGACTCATCCAGGTATCTTTGATGGGTAAATACAAATGCGTTTTTACTTCACCAAAAGCAGAGAGTAAGGAGTTAGAAACCAGTGTTTGTTCATTGATCTTCCCTTCTGAAAACAGTTGCTTTAAATCATTTGCATTTACAGTTCTATTTCCTTCGGATGATTTTACAACAACCGAAAAACGATTCAACCAATCAATGTTCATTTGCTGCGAAAGTCTAACAATTTCCTTCGTCATCGAATCGATTGAACACCCGCTTGCGCCTGTCTGAGATTCATCAACACCTACTACAAGAATTGCATCATCCATCAAACTAAAGGAAGCATTTAAATCTTGTTTGTGGGCTGTCCATTTTTGTACAAACAACGACAATTCATTATTTAACGAGGCAATTTCTTTCTGCGTTAAAAAACGATTAGATGTAAAAATCCAAAAGCGAGCATGATCGGGTAATTGACTAAATTCAACTAGCATATTAAACGGGCATTTTATTGTTTTCATTTGATTCAGGATTAGATTCTAAACCTGCATCACGATTTAATTGTAATTCTTCTTTCAACAAATCCACCTTCCAAACTTTATTGTTTTTTTCATCTGCGATACGCTTTAACGAAATACGCTGTTGCAATTCATTGCCTTCTTCTTTAAAATAGACAACTGCTTTATCGCCCTGGATTTCTTCCGAAACAATTGTGACTTTATTAGGCTTAACAGCATCATTCTCTCCAGTTAACTCTTCCAATCGCTGAAGCTGCGTCAATAATTTTTGCGTTGAGCGGGTTGAGCAAGACATTGCATCATTATAATCCCTCTTTTCCATCGCTTCTAAAAAATGAGATGCTACTTTTTTAGGCGTATCTGAATCCGACGTGCAAGAAAAGAATACACTTGCAAGCAGGAATAAAAAACTAATTGACTTTAATTTCATTGCTGTTATGAATTATTTGAATTGGTAATTGGTAATAGAGATTATCGATTGCGTAATATTTATAGTCGCCAATTTGAGAATATGGAATATGTAAACTACTAAACTCATTCATCAGATTGGCAATTAATTCACTGCAATAATACGATTGATTAGTTAAAAGAAACTCATCATCAAAATGAACTTGATCAGTTAAAAGCAAATCAATTTTAGTGAGTAATTGAGCACGCATATCAGCTCTCAACGGATATCGAACAATTTCGTAGGAGCGACAAACTTTAGTATTAATGAAGTCGTTCAAATTGGCCTTGAGTAATCCCGACTGTCCATTTTCATTCGCCATATGATAAACAACTGCGGTTCCATTTTCTTTGCGGATGATTCCTGCATGTGAGAACTTCTTATCGTGCTGCGACATCATTTTAAATTGTGCACCAATCAGACTATTGCTCTCGCGAAAAACGATATCGCCATCTTGAATAGTATTTAAATTCACTTGCGAAATCTCTTCTTTCTGACTTATTGATACAAGTCGAAAAATGATAGCAGCATTGGCTATAATAGTGATAAAAAGTATCCACTTAAAAACCTTCATACTACATTCGCTCTGGAACCTGAATACCTAATAATAAAAGTGATTTCTTGATAACATCACCCGTAACCTTCGAAAGATAAATGCGGAAAGCAGTTGTTTCTAATTGCGATTTATCGACAATTGGATTCTCATGATAGAACTGGTTATAATTTTTAGCCAACTCATACACATAATTAGCGATTGTTGAAGGCGCATATTTATCTGCCGCAGTCTGTAAAGCAAATGGATAATCTAATATCGATTTCACCACCATCTTTTCTTTATCATTCATTGTTGCGTAAGTCGCTACATTAAATGCTTGTCCTTTCAACTCTTCAATCGTATTTCCTTTTTTAACTACGGATTGAATACGTGCGTAAGTGTATTGAATAAACGGACCAGTGTTTCCATTAAAGTCGATGGACTCCGCTGGATTAAACAACATGCGTTTTTCAGGGTCTACTTTCAGGATGTAATATTTCAAAGCACCCATTCCAATCGCACTATACAAATTCGCGGCTTCATCCGAATCGAAATCTTCTATCTTACCTAACTCACGCGTAATCTTCTCTGCTTCATCCATCATCTCTTTCATCAAATCATCAGCATCTACTACTGTCCCTTCACGTGATTTCATTTTCCCCGAAGGAAGATCCACCATATTATAAGAAAGGTGATGTAAATTATTCCACCAGTCGTAACCCATCTTCTGCATCACGAGCTTTAATACTTTGAAATGATAATCCTGCTCATTCCCTACTACGTAGATAAGCTTATCAAATTGATATTCGTTATATCGTAACTGCGCAGTTCCTAAATCTTGCGTTAGATAAACGCTGGTTCCATCACCACGCAATAATAATTTATGATCAAGTCCATCGCTGGTTAAATCAACCCAAACAGAACCATCTTCTTTTTGATAAAAAACTCCCTTTGCTAATCCTTCTTGCACAATATTTTTCCCGAGTAAATACGTCTCGGATTCATAATAGAATTTATCAAAGTCGACACCCATGGTTTGATAGGTCTTTTCAAATCCATCATACACCCAACCGTTCATCATTTTCCAAAGTGAAACGATGGACTCATCACCTGCTTCCCAAGCTCGAAGCATTTCTTGCGCAGCTAAAATTGATGGTGCATTTTTCTTTGCATCTTCTTCGGATTGACCTTGCTCAACCAAAGCATTGATTTGCGACTTATATAACTTATCGAACTCCACATAATACTTGCCTACTAAATGATCACCTTTCATTCCTGATGATGCAGGTGTCTCTCCGTTACCTAGTTGTTGCCAGGCATACATTGACTTGCAAATATGAATACCACGGTCGTTAACCAGGTTCACTTTAGCTACTGAATAACCACAGGCCTTTAAGATTTCAGCTACGCTATAACCTAAAAAGTTATTACGAAGATGTCCGAGGTGTAAAGGCTTATTCGTATTCGGCGAACTATATTCGACTACTAATTTCTGATTCGTATTAGCAACCTGAGACGGGTAATTATTGGACACAAAAGCATTTAACTCAGAAAGCCAATTTTCATTTTTAAAGGAAAGATTCAAAAATCCTTTTACCACATTAAAGGCATTCACCTTAGCAAATGATTGTACTAGTTCAGCCCCCAACTCATTCGCTAAGCCGTCGGGATTCATTCGAACTGCTTTTGCGAGATTAAAAACCACCACTGTTAAGTCGCCCTCGAAATCCTTTCGTGTTAAATTAATAGACACTTCAGAAGGAGCAATCGTATGCCCGTACAACTTATGTAAGGCTTCAGCAACGGCGGACTTTAATGAATCTTCGAATAACATATTTTAGAATTGACTTTAAAAGTCGATAAATGGAGATTCCTGAAGGGATTAGCCATCAGCAATCAAATGATTTTAGTTTAGAATTTAGATTAAGCAATCTGCGCCACTACCCTTTGAAGTATCTCAAAAGTATTTTCAGCCATCAGATTTTCTTTATCCAAGGTTGGATTTACTTCTGCAATTTCAAAGCAACACACCTTTTCATTTTGAATTAAACGTACGCATAACGAACCAGCTTCCTTTTCGGTAATTCCGTTACGAACAGGAGTTCCGGTTCCTTTAGAAATTGAGCTATCCATACTATCTACATCAAACGAAACATAGATCAACTGACAGTTATTTAAGTAAGCCAAAGCATCACGAGCAATCTTCTCAACCCCATGTCTTTTAACATCGCTAGTAGTAAATGTTTTGATTTTATGCTTCTTCATCAAGAAAGTCTCTTCCGGTTCTACGTCACGAACGGAGATATAAACTAAGTCGGCATACTGCACTTTAGGCGACATACCACCTACTTTCTTCAGCTTATTCCAAAGCTCGATGGTCTCTTTATCAGGTTTATTTAGCTTATTTGCAATATTGTCTTCTCCTAGTGAAGCGGCCAACGGCATTCCGTGTACATTCCCAGTTGGAGTCGTGTAAGGAGAGTGAAGGTCGGCATGTGCATCAATCCAGATTACTCCTATTCGCGCCTTTGGATTTGCCATTTTAATTCCGGCGATAGTACCACCAGCTGTACTATGATCACCGGCAAGCACGATAGGAAACTCCTTCGCCTTCATTGTATCTGATACTGCTTTCCCCAAGTTCTCGTATATATTCAAGATACCGCTCAAACGTTTTGCATAGGGACTACCTTGAGGCTGAAACAGCATCTTATTATCGATTGGAATCGATATAGAAGGTATCTTATTAAACAAGTTAGAACCATAATCGAACGCGGCTATTTTAATCGCATCCGGACCTAAACTAGCACCTCGGGTACCAGCTCCAAGTTCCGATTTCACTTCAATTAACCTGATTTTCTTATGCATATTATTTTTATATTATACTATTTATCAATTAAATAAGAGCTTTAGTTACATTAAATAAATAATTAAAACTTTCCAAAATTAAATTTATTATGAATCGCAAAATTCACTTTCGTGAAGAAAGTAAGTTACTTACATTTGCAAAACAATTGCAAAGTAACTCACTTAGATCATGAAAAATCGCTACACCGACCTGATTGAACAAACATTTGATTTTCCGCAGGAAGGATTTGAGGTTAAAGATGCCTCCTTACATTTTAATGGTGTTCCTTTGATGGATATCATCGAGCAGTACGGAACTCCGCTTAAAATCACCTACCTGCCTAAAATCAGCGAGCAAATTCAAAAGTCGACGCGACTTTTTAACGTTGCGATGGCCAAAGCCGGGTACAAAGGTAACTATATGTATTGTTATTGTACAAAAAGTTCACACTTTGAATTTGTGCTTAACGAAGCATTAAAGAACGATATCCATCTAGAGACATCTTCCGCCTTCGATATTTCAATTATTAAGAACCTAAGTGAGAACAACAAAATCGACAAAGAGCGCTATGTCCTTTGTAACGGGTTCAAAAAAGAGAACTATACCGATGGCATTATTGAATTGATGAACGAAGGATTTACGAATATAATCCCTATTCTCGACAATAAGGAAGAGTTAGATTATTATTTAAACAACTACGAGGGTAAAATAAAGATCGGGATTCGTATTGCAGCGGAAGAGGAACCTAATGCCGAATTCTATACTTCTCGTTTGGGCATTCGTTATAATGAGATTATTGATTTTTATAAGTCACATATCATTAATAATCCACGAGTAGAATTAAAACTACTTCACTTCTTTATCAATACCGGAATCAAAGACACCGCTTACTATTGGGCAGAATTGCAGAAGAACATTAACCTCTATTGTGATTTGCGCAAGATTTGTCCTGAGTTAGAGTTATTAGATATTGGAGGTGGCTTCCCTATCAGAACCAAACTCGATTTTAGCTAC
The DNA here is from genome assembly GCA_046303115.1 of Bacteroidota bacterium. GTDB lineage: Bacteria > Bacteroidota > Bacteroidia > AKYH767-A > OLB10 > CAINEC01. Next base: position 17,597 of record JBKCGZ010000210.1, read on the forward strand.
GACTACCAATATATGGCTGATGAAATTATCCGTCAGATAAAGTCAGCCTGTGACTCAAAAGAAGTAGAAGAACCAACGATTGTAACCGAATTCGGATCATTTACAGTCGGTGAGAGCGGGGCTATTTTATTTAGTATAGTTGGACAAAAACAACAGAACGATAACGAGTTGTGGAGTATGATAGACTCTTCATTTATTACTACGCTTCCTGATACATGGGGATTAAAACAGAAGTTCATTTTATTGGCGATAAACAACTGGGAACATGATTATCAACGCGTTAACCTTGGAGGTATAACTTGTGATAGTGATGATTACTATATTATGGAATCAATTCGCAATCGTGTGTTCTTACCCAAAAGTGCTGAGGGTGAAACTCAATATTTGGGATTCTTCCACACAGGGGCATACCAAGAGAGCTTAGGTGGTTATGGTGGCATTCAACACTGTCTAATTCCAGCACCTAAACATGTATTAATTGACCGTGATGATGACGGAGAATATTCTACCCGATTATTTGCTAAAGAACAAAGTGCGAAGAACATGATGAAAATCCTAGGTTATTAATAACAATCTGTTCATAATATTTAGGCGAATGATACGTTTTTATTGGCGAAAGATTAATTATCTTTGATAAAATTTTAAAAACAATGAAAAAACTAATAGGCATTATTTCCATCGCCACCGTTATTTACGGATGTGGCGGACCAGATTACAAGACGGAAGTTGAAAGAATGATGAAAGAGCGTGACAGCTTAATGGCTCAATATGACGCTAAGGATTCAATGATAAATGGCTATATGCAGGACATAGCTGAAATTCAAGCCAGTATTGAGAATCTAACTCAACAGGAGGCCATGATCAATAAAAGTGATTTGAATAATCCTGAGTCAACAACAACGGCAAAGCAAAACATTCTTAATAATGTTGAGTCTATTAAGCAATTAATCGAAGAGAACAAGAATAAATTAGCTGACCTTCAAGCTAAAATTCGTCGCTCAAACGTGAAGATTACAGAGATGGAGAAAATCATTTCTGGACTAAACGATCAATTAGCTTTACGTGATTCAAGTATCAATTCATTGAATGAAAAAGTAGTTGCACTAAATGGCACTATTACCAACATGCAAGGTGAGATTGATAATGTGAAAGCAGATAATCAACAAAAAGCGGCCGAAATATCAGATAAAACCACAAAACTTCATACAGCATTTTACACTGTTGGATCTTATAAAGAATTAAGAGATAAGAAAGTATTATCAAAGCAAGGCGGCTTCTTAGGATTAGGAAAGGCCCAATCAATGGTTCCAGATTTTAATCAGAATGCATTTACACAAATTGATTATACAGCTACTAAAACAATCTCCATTAATAAAAAAGGAGCTAAATTAGTTAGTACACATCCAAGCGGAACTTACAAACTACAAACTGAAAATGAAAAAGTAACTTCTATTGAAATTACAGATCCTGAAAACTTCTGGAAAGCATCAAAGTATTTAGTTGTAGTTGCTGAGTAAGCTTATAAAATAATTTAGGAAAGGCATCTTTAATCGGATGCCTTTTTTATTTTAGAGGAAATTATGAAGAAGTCCATCTATCAGTTTTTGTTCAAATTATTCAATTGGAAAATTGTTGATGCGCCAGCACTTAACACATTTCAATATATCTTAATTGCAGCGCCGCATTCGAGTAATTGGGATTTTTTTGTTGGACTTGCCGTCAAAAACATACTTGGGATTCGTCCTCATTTTTTTGCCAAGAAAGAATTGTTCTTTTTCCCTTTTAATCTCTTCTTAAAATCCATTGGAGGCATTCCCGTTGACAGAGCCAATAAACATGATTTAGTTTCTGAAATTAGTCAAAAATTTAAAGAAGATAAAAACTTTTCATTAGCACTAGCTCCCGAAGGAACACGAAAGGCAGTGCCCAAGTTCAAGACAGGATTTTATCAGATAGCTACACAAGCCAACGTTCCAATAGTGATGGTTGGGTTAGATTATAAGAAGAGAGAAGTTAGCTTTTCTGCACCCTTGCATTCATCAGGTGACTTTCAAAAAGACAGTTTGATAATAGCAGAATTTTACAAAGACAAAATCGGAAAACACCGTAATGTTGGATCGATTATTTAACTAGATTTTTAATTGCTTCGTTGCAATTATTCAACACTCGCGCTTCTACATTTTCATCATTCCCCTTCACGAATTTCTTCCCACTTACCTTCTCGTACAATTCGATATATCGTTCGCTGATTTCATTGATAAATTCATCGGAGAATGTTGGAATTACCTGTCCATCTTTGCCTTGAAAATCGTTTGCGATTAACCACTGACGCAAAAACTCTTTCGATAATTGACGTTGTGGCTCGTTGTTTTCTAAACGTTGCGCATATCCGTCAGCATAAAAATAACGAGAAGAATCAGGCGTGTGAATTTCATCAATCAAATAAATAGTATTGTCTGCTTTCCCAAATTCATATTTTGTATCAACCAATATCAATCCTTTTTCAGCAGCCATTTCTTTACCTCGCTGATATAAAGCACGGGTATATTTTTCAAGGACTAAATAATCTTCTTCGCTTACTATTCCTTGTTTTAAAATCTCCTCACGCGAAATATCTAAATCGTGACCATGATTACTTTTAGTTGTAGGGGTAATAATAGGCTCTGGGAATGCTTCGTTTTCTTTCATTCCATCAGGCATTGTAACACCACAAATAATTCGCTTACCTGCGCTGTATTCACGCCATGCGTGTCCGGTTAAATAACCTCTAATAACCATCTCCACTTTGAATGGCTGACATAAACGTCCGATAGTAACATTCGGATCAGGAACTAAAAGCACCCAATTAGGACAAATATCTTTTGTTGCTTCAAGAAAATGAGCGGCTAGTTGGTTTAACACTTGACCTTTATAAGGAATTGGTCTCGGCATAACAAAATCGAATGCTGATATACGATCACTTACTACCATTAGCATCCAGGTATTATCAATCACATATACATCACGCACTTTTCCGTGATAGATGGATGTGGTTCTTTCAAATTTAAAATCGGTATGATGTAAACAGTTTTGCATTTCACTTTGCAACATAAACTTTATTATTTTTTATTCTTGATCTGATTCTTTTTCTGATGATTCTTGCTCATTTCGCTTCGATGGTCTTCGACCTTTATAATCACGATTAGTATCCTTTTCCTTTGCCGGCTCTTTATCGTAAGCATGGATAATGTCGCGCACTAATCGATGACGAACAACATCGGTCGCATCTAAGGTTACGAATTCAATTCCATCAATATTTTTCAGTAATCGCGTAGCTTGAATTAATCCTGATGGTTGATATTTTGGCAAATCGACTTGCGTAGTATCTCCCGTAACAATAAACTTGGCAGAAGGTCCCATACGCGTGAGAAACATCTTCAACTGACTCTCAGTTGCATTTTGTGCCTCATCTAAAATTACAAAGGCATTATCGAGTGTTCTTCCACGCATAAATGCTAACGGCGCTACTTCAATGACTCCATTCTCTAAAAAAGTTTTCAATTTTTCTCCAGGCACCATATCGAACAATGCATCGTAAAGCGGACGTAAATAAGGATCTATCTTTTCTTTTAAATCGCCGGGTAAAAAACCGAGGTTCTCTCCTGCTTCTACCGCAGGACGAGTTAAAATTATTCTTCGAATTTCTTTATTCTTTAAGGCACGTACCGCTAATGCTACGGCAGTGTATGTTTTTCCTGTACCTGCAGGACCTATTGCGAAAACAATATCGTTTTTCTCAGATGCATTTACGAGCTTACGCTGATTAGGAGTTCGCGCTTTAACGATTAATCCTCCTGGTGCAAATACTAAAACATCTTTATGCTCCCCGATTTGTGGTTGCGTTGGACGAGCAGATGCATCCTGATCTTTTTCGGTTGAAATTCTACCTGACAAAATGAACTCTACCTCTGTTGGAGTTAGAATTGAATGTTCCTTAAAATAATCGATTAGTTGTTGCAGCTTGGTTTCAAGAAGCGTTATTTGATTCGCCTCTCCTATTAACTTAATTTCATTACCTCTGGCTACAATTTTTAAAGCGGGAAATTTTCTTCGCAGCACATCGATGTTTCCATCATTTACTCCATAAAAATCAACTGCA
>JBKCGZ010000211.1:0-5362 GCA_046303115.1 Bacteroidota bacterium
CAGGTCTTTCAAAATGCTTATTATATCCATGCCTTTTTATCAATTAATAAAATGCCACCGTGGAGTCCTGATACGACCTACTCTCGATTCGCACACGAGCGTATCATTACTGCGACTGAAAAGCAAGCCATCCTCGATTGGATTGATCAAGGACTTCAACCTGGAGATACTACACTCGCTCCTACACCACCTACGTATCCGCAATATCAGTTATATGGTACGCCCGATTTAGAATTATCCATCGGTGCTTTTTCAAGTAATGCGATTAGTACAGATGCTTACAATTGTTTTTCGCTACCAACCGGATTAACGCAAAACAGAATTATTCGTGCTTTCGAAATTGTTCCTGGTAATGAAGATATCGTGCATCATGTGATCGTAAATGTAGATACGATTGGAAATACTACGAATGATTTGTCCGGTACTTGTTTTAATCCCTCTGGCAATTTTACCATTGGTGGTTATGTACCTGGAAGTGATCCAACTGTTTTCCCTTCTAGTGGACAATTAAAAATGGGAATTAATCTGAAAGCAGGATCTAAAATTATTTTACAAATGCATTATCCCGCTGGATCATTCGGTCAAATGGATAGTACCAAAATCAGAATTTATTTTTATCCACAAGGTACAACTGGCGTGCGACCTGTTTATGTTTCTACTCCGTTGCAAAATTGGAATCTTTCTATCCCAGCCAACTCCGTTATGAATTATACTGCAGTTTACCCTGCTGGAGCTGCCACCTTGCCTACGCCGTTAAGTATGTTCGCAACCTTTCCGCACTCGCATAAGCTAGCGACGAAAATTATTAATTATGCTTATCAAGGTACGGATACAATTCCTTTAATTCGAATTAATAACTGGGACTTTAACTGGCAAGGATATTATACTTTCAGAAATCTGGTAAAAGTTCCTGCAGGATATAAGTTGTATGGTAAACATACCTATGATAATACCACGAATAACCCTTATAATCCGCATAACCCACCAATCAATGTATTTGCTGGTTTCAGTACTTCCGATGAAATGTTCTTCGATTCGTTTCAATACTTGTCTTATTTGCCAGGCGATGAAAACATAAGTATCGATTCAATCTTGTCCATTGATCCATTACTAACGGGTATGAATGAACCCAATGTATCGCTGTTTAAAGAAACTATCTATCCTAATCCAGCATCAGATCTGGTTACCTTCAGCTTTGTTAATTCAAATTACAGCGATGTGGTCATTCGTATTTATAATTTGAATGGGAAATTGATGGAGTCCTTGAATACAGGAATTGCTACAAAAGGACTTCACGAATTCACTTGGTCAGTATCTTCGAAGTACAAAAGCGGAATGTATGTGTATGAAATTAGCAATAACGCTACTTCAACAAGAGGTAAGTTGATGATTTCAAAATAAGTTATTGTAACTTCTTCAGCGTCTTTTTCAAAATCGTATCATTCGGAAAATCCTGAATTTTAGCAACTAAAAATTGCTTTACAAAATCAGTGTCATTACTCGCTTTCAGATAATAAGAAGCATAACTATCAGCAGCCTTCGGATTATCAACGCAGGCAGTCATGATTGCATAGGATTTATTGATGCCTGCTGTATCTCTCTTCACCTGATAAAAATAAGCCAGGTTATTAAACATGTTTAAATCGGCTGGACGATTAGCGAAAGCAAAAGATGCTAATTTAATCGCATTAACAGTATCGTGTTGCGCAAATAAAATTCGACTTTTTACATATTCAGTATAGTAGTAATACGGATTAGTATTTCCTTTCTTTGATAAATAGTATTTAGCCTTTTTATAATCTCGCTTGGTATAAAAATAATTAGCCTGCATTCCGTTAATCGGCATCACATACTCTGATATATTCGGAATGGCAGGGAAACTTTCTACTTCTGATTTTTTTGCCGTATTAGCTCTTACTTTCGATTGTAAGCACATCGAATAATAAGCATTAATACTTACATACATGCTAAAGCAAACGCATAACAATAAGCCAAACGATAAAACCTGATTAATTGAAATTGGATTGAATGATCGTTCTGAAAAATGTAAAGCAGCAATGGAAACAATAACAACCAACAAGCTTTGCATAATAGGTCTTTCAGAAGGAAAGTTTAAACAGCTATCAATTACAAATGCAATTAACATTAATAATAGCATCAATGCTAATGCACTATGTTCAGTTGAAAGGGCTAAACATTTTCTGAGTAAAATAAACCCTAACATCACGAAAAAAAGCAGGAAGATAATCGAACTAACTATTCCACTATCTGCAGCTACTTCTAAGAAATCGTTATGTACATGTTTCGAGCAAACAAAACTGGTTCTATAATTCTGCTCGTAGTTAATCGCATGAATTTTCCAGTTTCCTAGTCCACCACCAATAATCGGATTCTTCTTAATGAAATCAATCGATTCGTTCCAATAAACAAAACGACTACTACTGCCTGACTTAGTAAACTCTATTGACGCTATTCTTTTATTGATATCTCCATAGGAAACTGTTTTCTTCGACTTTTCTAATTGAGAAAAAACAATCTGAAATAATACTACTGCAAATACAAATATTGCTAAAAATGATCCCGCTTTAATTAAATGCGATTTATTTTTCTCCTTCTTGAAATAGCTTAATATTTCATACCCAATAAATAGTGCCGACTGAAGAAATACTGAGATATATGTTGCTCTTGCATTTAAAATAATTGTCGCTGAAATAGCAAAAAGTAAAATGCCACAATAGCCAAGTATTTCATTTCTTGTTTTAGATTGGTGTAAGAAATAAAAGGCTATAGGAATCTTAACAGCTATTGAAGCAGCGAGAATGTTTTTATTTCCAGCAAAGAATTTTATGAAGTAAACAATATCATCAATAGCATTATATCTTCCCGAATTGTAATACAACATCCAAACGGTATAAACAGATTCAACTACTAAAGCTGCCAGCAATATTTTTAAGAGAACATCAATTAACTCACGACGTTTATTTAAAAGACAAATCAAATTGTAAATACTCGCTAATACGATTAGAATCCTTGATAACACAACTATACTCTCAATTTTGTTGTAAGCAAAAAAACAGGAGACAACGGATAGCAATATCCACGAAGTATAAAACAATAATGGCTTAAATGAAATTGGGAACTGAACGAGTTCATTTTTATTGATCAGAAAAAATGTTAATCCAACATTCAATAAAGCATAACACATCCAATGAAAACCCATCGCGTCCAACGCTCCAAATCGTGGTAAAAAAGGAATCAAAACAAAAAGGAATAAGAAAACAGCAGGAAGTATCTCTTTCCTTTTAATGTTTTCATTAACTACATTTTCGTTTAACTCCATCTTGCTGCAAAAGTACTTTTTTTAATTATCAATTGAGTCGATAATGGCACTCGCCGAGATAAACCCCGATGTCCATGCATTCTGAAAATTAAATCCACCTGTTACCGCATCAATATTCATGACTTCCCCTGCCGCATAAAGGTTGACATATTTTTTAACTTTCATTTTTTTGAAATCGATCTCATTCAAATTAATTCCGCCGCAAGTCACGAATTCATCTTTATTGGTGCTCTTACCATTAATTGAAAATTCTGCAGCACATAAAGCAAGCGTAAGTTTTCGAATGTCTTGCTTAGAAGCATCTGCCCAGTTTTTATTTTCAAGTTGTAAAGTTTCAATCAACTGTTGCCAATAGCGTTTAGGGATTTCTGAATAACAAGAGCTTGTGATAATTTGCTTTTTCGGATTGTCACTTTTAAAATGATTTAACTCTTCAAACAACTCATCTTCATTATAAGTTGGAAGGAAATTAATTCTAATCTTAAATTGATATTTCGTATCGGCAAAATGTGTCGCACCAAATGACGATAGCTTTAAAATACCAGGTCCACTTAATCCCCAATGGGTAATTAATAACGGACCTTCACTTTGTAATTTAGTTTGCTGTACAGCGACTTTTACATGTTTGAATGATACTCCTGCTAAATCTTTTAGTCGTGCATCCTTGCAGTTAAAAGTAAATAATGACGGTACAGGACTCACGATATCAATTGATAGCTCTTTTAACATATCCCAAAAATGAGAACTGCTACCAGTAGCTAAAACGATTGCATCATAATCGGAAGTTCCTCCATGTTGAAATTGAATGGTCCAGCCTTTCTTTCCGTTTTCCTTCGGAATTATTTTTTCAATCCCTGATTGCGTTTTTACTTTGATGCCATATTGATCTACTGCATCTAAAAAACAATTGATAATGGTTGCTGAATTATCGCTCGTTGGAAACATCCTTCCATCATCTTCTGTCTTTAACGATACTCCGTACTTTTTAAACCATTCAATGGTTTGCGTTGGACCAAAAGTGTGAAAGGGTCCGAGTAATTGTTTACCACCTCGCGGATAATATTGGATGAGGTCTTTCGGATTAAAACAATGATGCGTTACATTACAACGACCACCTCCCGAAATTTTTACCTTGCCCAATACGGTGTTCGACTTTTCAAATATAGATATATCGAGATGCGGATTTTTTTCCGCCATGCAGATGGCAGAAAAAAATCCTGCTGCCCCTCCTCCTATTATCGCTATTCGTTTTGTCATTTCTAAAATAAATACAGGCGACCACAACTGATCGCCTGCATCTACTATTATTTTATTTTACTTTTTGAAAGTGGTTGTATCATCAATAATCTCAACCGATGATACTTTCATAGGGAACTTTTCTACTTCTTTATCTTCCATTAAAATTTCATTCGACATAACACCTTTTAACGTGTTACTATAACTCATTGGAGAAACTAAATTATCTCTTAAACTACGCGCTAATGGAACAGCCTCCGATTTATCAGTTACTATTGCAATGAACATATTATTCGTCTGCCAGTATTTCTTCATCGCAGCATTTACTTGCTCAAGAGTTAAATTAGCTAATAAAGCATCTGCTTCTTTTAACCAATCTTTGCGTCCGTAGAATTTACTATCTAATAAATATCCTAATTGCTGTTCTGGTGTTTGAGCATATAACTTCATGTATGAACGTAAGAAGGTTCTTGTTAATTCAAAGTCCTCTTTATTCATTCCATTTGTAATCATATTGCTCATCTCACGCAATGCCATACGAATAGCATAGTGTGCATGTCCTACTTCAAGGTCTTTTAACTCTGGGTATTGTCCTTTTAATCCTTTAGCCGTTTGCACTGGACGTAACCAGATAGAGAAGTAATTACTCAAACGCGGATATCCAGCTCTTGGAAGCATATTACTTCCTCCGTTGTTATACCACTCAATATAGGTATAGTCACCATAATTCATCGAACGTTGCTCACGAATCTTTTGATATAATCGTGAATACGATTTACGATGTTC
>JBKCGZ010000212.1:0-19546 GCA_046303115.1 Bacteroidota bacterium
AATTCTCTCTTTCGTCTCTTTCTCACGTTGTTGTACCTCCGACTTTTTATATTGACGTTCCCAATATAAAGTTGAATTATCGATGATCACTAGTAATGGCAGCAACATTAGTAACTTGCTCCATTTACTATTTTCAAAAACTTTTAACACCGCAACTGTCAACAGAATTATTAAAATAATTTCTGCATTGATAATTCGGTTTATAGATCTTATAGCGCCGAATCCTGGTAAGTTGAAAAACAATTTATAAAGCGTAAAGCCATTTATATTCAAGGTAAATAAAACAACCAAAAACAAACTAACTAATAAAAACAATAGTTCCTTTTTATTCGACGCTTTCTTATAGGCAAAAGGAAATAAAAGAATTCCTAAATAGGCTATTAGTCCTGGGAACAAAAACAACTCCCACCAATTTTGACTTTGGTCTCTTATATGCCAAGTCAAAAATCTCCACGAATAAGATTCTGGAATAGCGGCAAAATAAGATCGCCACGTTGGTATATAACTCAATACTTCTTCAAAATTGCGGTATCCAAAACGATTACTAATTTCCATATAAGGAATAAACATCGGCAATAACAACATGATTCCTATTACAATAGTAAACGTGTGTTTAAAAATATTTTTACCTTCTTTTATCCATTTAAATAATTCCTTATCGCGATATGCTATCAAATATGCAATGAACACAAATAACAAAATATAAGCAACAAAAAATCCAAGGTAAATACCACAATAAAACTGATAAACTATTCCTGCAATTAGGAAGTAAAATGATTTTATGTTCTTATTTTTTATCCAGTTCCAAAACCAAAAAAGAACTAATGGAATCATGAAGCGAGGAAAAACCTGCGCATGATTCATATGAGTAAGGATAAATATTGAGAAGGCATAGATGTAAGCTCCAACTGAAGACAACAGAGTTGATGCTGTCCACTTTTTTAATGCCCAATAGGCGCATATGAAATTTAAAACAAAGAGCGATAGAAACCACAATTGAAAAGATGTCTCCCGATCGCATTTTATTATTCTGAAAGCAGCATACAATGGAACTGTTCCAATTAAATTATCGGAATAAGCTATCGCATTTTTTTCAGGATACATAAAAGGAGCATCCCAATAATTAGCTACTTTACCTATCATGAAATTATATCCGTGTTCTAAAATATAATTATTAAAACGTGAGTCTCCTTTATCACCAGGCATAACTGATAAGTCGCGTTGAAGAATATCCAACGGAAAAAGCCAAATACCAGCAATTAGCATTACCAATGGCAATAAGGAAGTAAAATGAATTTCTTTCTTTAAAGAAGATCGCAGCATTGAAATAAATTTCATCGATTACCTTTTTTAGCTTCGTCGTAATTTGGATAAGATAATTGCTCTTCGAATTTCTCCACCTTATCTAGTTTACCAAATTGTTTTAAATAAATCTTGCTATTCATTCCATCGCCGTGTAATGAACCATACTCAAATTGATAGGTTTGAAATATATTCAACAATATGAATGCACCAGCAATGGTAAAAAGGCTTAATTTATAAATTGACTTACTCACAAATATTTTAGATACAACACATGCAATTGGAACGGCTAACATTGAGTATAACGGTATCATTGATTTTTGTCCAAAGCTTCCACCATACCACCAATTCCACCAGCAAAGCGTAATATAAACATACAAGACAACAACAGCTATCAACGACCACTTTAATTCCGGAACGCGTTTAAACATAAAATAAACACCTGGAAAAATAAGTAACATGAGAGGAGTATAGATAAACCATCCTTTTTGAAATCCAAAAAGTCCTTTCCAAAAAATGGGCTTTAAAAAATAATAATGTTGATACAAATCTGACGCGCCCAAATAACTACCTAATGTCATTTTCCAATATTTAAATTGTGGAATCCAGATAGCAATAAATAGTGAAGCGAAAATCATCAATGCATAAAATGGTACTTTTTTAGAACCGGCATCGGTAATATTTTTTACATCATATAAAATAAAAAATAAAGAAAATAGCATCAAGGGTAAATGAATCAGTGTCATTAATGAAAGTGATACACTAACAATAAAAATTGATTTTAATTTTCGGTTCATATGCCACTTTGCTGTAGCATAAACAAATAATGAACTTAAAGCGAATAAATAAACCTCCGGTAATGGGGCTGACTGAGAAGCATAGCAAAAGAGGTTAGTTCCTAGTCCAATAATCCAAAGTGTAATTGAAATTTCCCTATCTGAAAAATTATAATGAAGTAATAATTTTCTTAAATAAAGTAATCCAAGAAAAAAATAAAATACGGCGCTAAGCAACAAAAAGAACTGGTATGGCTCTGTGAATCCCGTTAAAGGATAATCAAATGCTTTTGCTACTTGATGAGCTACGGCAAAAAAAGGAGCATACATAATTGATAATCCATAAGTCTTATCGAATGCCTTTTTCCCACTATCGTATTGCTTCAACCAAAACCAGTACTTCCCTTCACCATATTTATAATCACTTTTCTCTACTTTAAGATCATCAAAAATAAATTTGGCGGGCAGGTATCCATAATATGCATGCACATCATATGCAATTACCTTTTCATCGCTGCGCCACTTCTTTAGGTTCATATCTACTATCAAAGCAGATAGCGAAATAATAAAAACCAATACCAGTGAAAATCGTCTTTTAAACAAATTTATCATTGCTCAAAGATATTTATTTTCAATTTACCTACTAGCTATGCAATGTATGATTATTCTTATTTAATTTAGCAGAAATATTTTATGTTATGAAGAAAGCAATTTACATCATTGGTTTAACGATTATCTCTTTTGGTTGTGGGTCTAAAGAAGAAAAACAAGCATCTATATACAACAACGATTTTGAAGTAATGGGGAATTGGTCAAATAAAGATCAGCTAACTACAGATGCCAGCCATAGTGGTATTTATTCAACTTTTACTGATAGCACATTCGTGTTTTCGCAAACGATGATTGCTTCCTGCAAGCAATTGAAAAATAAATCGCCTAAAAGCATAACTGCAACTGTTTGGGTAATGTCGAAATTACAAAACCCTAAAGGCAAGTTAGTCTTGTCAATCGATAAAAACGATAAGAGTGTAATCTGGCAAGGAAGTGATATACAAACTACTGTTAAAGTTCCTAATAAATGGGAATTGGTTCAGTTAAAAGTCGACTTGAAAGAACCATTAACCGACGATATGGTAATTAAACTTTACGGATTAAACGAAGGGAAGTCGAAAGTTTATTGGGACGATTTTTCTTTAACTTTTGAATAATCGTTTCTGGTTAATCAATTACCATTTCAGGGATATCTCCTTCAACCACTAATTTACCTGCGGTTGCTTTTCGTATCTCCTCTACCGTTACACCTGGTGCTCTTTCTAAAAGGACAAATCCTTTTCCTGGTACTACCTCTAATACTGCTAACTCAGTTACAATTTTCTTGATGCATTTTACCCCCGTTAAAGGAAGTGTACATTCGGGAAGTAATTTTGATTCGCCAGCTTTATTAACATGCTGCATGGCAACAATAATATTTTTTGCAGCAGCTACAAGGTCCATTGCGCCTCCCATTCCTTTTACCATCTTACCTGGAATTTTCCAATTTGCTATATCTCCATTCTCACTTACTTCCATCGCACCTAGAATTGTTAAATCAACTTTCCCTGCGCGAATCATTCCGAAGCTTAATGCAGAATCAAAATAGGCTGTACCTGGAACTTCAGTAATAGTTTGCTTACCGGCATTAATCAAATCAGCATCTTCTTCTCCATCGAAAGGAAAGGGCCCCATTCCTAGCATTCCATTTTCAGATTGTAGAGTAACATTTACTCCCTTCGGAATATAGTTAGCAACTAAAGTAGGAATACCAATTCCTAAGTTGACATAACTTCCATCTTTTACTTCTTGCGCGATGCGTTTTGCGATTCCAACCTTATCCAACATAATTGTTTAAATTTAAAATTATTTTTTTTGACGTACCGTTCGTTGCTCAATTCGTTTCTCGTAATTATTTCCTTGAAAGATCCGATGAACATAAATTCCGGGTACATGAATATGATCAGGGTCTAACGTTCCCGCAGGTACTAACTCTTCAACTTCTGCAATTGTAATTTGTCCGGCCATGGCCATTGGCATATTAAAATTACGCGTTGTTTTACGGAAAATTAAATTCCCGTGCGTATCACCTTTCCAAGCTTTCACAATCGCAAACTTCGCTTTGAAAGCCATCTCCAATAAATATTCTACTCCATCAAATACGCGCGTTTCTTTTCCAATTGCGACTTCTGTTCCAACTCCTGCGCGAACCCATACTGCAGGCATACCATAAGCAGCAGCCATACATCTTGTTGCTAATGTTCCTTGCGGAATTAATTCTACTTCAAGTTCGCCACTTAATAATTGTCTTTCGAATTCTGCATTCTCCCCAACATATGATGAAATCATCTTTTTTACTTGACGTGTTTTAAGCATCAGTCCAATTCCGAAATCATCCACACCAGCATTATTTGAAATACATGTAAGATCTTTTGTTCCCTTTTTCACGAGGGCGTTGATACAATTTTCTGGAATACCACATAGGCCAAAGCCGCCTAACATAATAACTTCTCCATCCTGAATATCATGAATGGCTACTTCTGCATCTTTTACTACTTTATTCATATTAATTAATATCAAAATTATTTGTGGTGCCTGGAACTACAGGCATATTATACTTCGAACAATCAAGTTCAACGTTCAATGGTTTTTGTGGCTTAGGAAATTCTCCTTGTGAGTAATTTAACTTAGCATCATCAAATACTTTTCTCATGAAAAGTCCCCAAATCGGCAACGCAGTATTAGCTCCTTGTCCGAGACCAGTTGAACGGAAGTGAATACTTCTGTCTTCGCAACCTACCCAACAACCGGCAACTAGTTCAGGAGTGATACCCATAAACCAACCATCGCTATTGTTTTGTGTTGTTCCTGTTTTACCCGCAATAGGATTTGAAAAATGATAAGCCCCTCCACGTAAACGCTCTCCCGTACCGAACTTTGTTACACCTTCCATTAAGTTCAACATCAAGTATGCAGTTTCTTCATTGATAGCTTCTACTTTTCGTGGAACAAACTCTTGCAATACAACACCGTTTTTATCTTCAATACGTGTAATATACATTGGCTCTGTCCAAATACCCTTATTAGCAAACGTTCCATAAGCTCCTACCATTTCAAATACTGAAATATCTGCTGATCCTAGAGCAATAGATGCAAATGGTTTGATAGGGGTGGTTATTCCCATTTTATGAGCAACCTGAATTACGGCTTCCGGACCGAACTGCTTCATTAAATAAGCAGAAACACAATTAACAGAATTTGCCAACGCTTGTTTTAATGAAAGCATTCCACCATAACTCCCATCTGCATTTGAGGGCGTCCACGAACCACCAAATTTATCAACGATAGTAACTTTCGAGTTCGGAACTTTATAACATGGTGAGTAACCTTCCTGCATTGCTAGGGTATATACAAATGGTTTGAAAGTAGAACCAACTTGTCGTGCACCATCCTTTACTTGATCATATTTAAAATAATGAAAATCTAATCCGCCAACCCACGCCTTCACTTGTCCTGTTTGCGGTTCAAGCGCCATAAATCCTGTACGTAAAAACATTTTGTAATAACGAATAGAATCCATCGGCGACATAATCGTGTCTAAATCTCCTTGCCAAGAAAACACGGTCATCTTAACTTTTTTATTGAAGTTGATTTCAATTTGCGCATCCGACATCCCTTGTTCTTTTAAATTCTTATAACGTTCTGAACGTTTCATACCCTGCGTAATTAATTCAGGATAATCTTCCCAAGGCGATCGATCTTGCCAATGCTCGTAAAATGTTTCTTGCAGTTTTGTTAAGTGCTGCTTCACCGCTTCCTCGGCGTACTTTTGCATACGAGTATCGATGGTGGTATAAATTTTTAATCCATCGCGATATAAATTATAAGGAGATCCGTCGGCTTTATAGTGTTCAGCACACCATTTTAATAAATCTTTTTTCAATACTTCGCGAAAATGTTGTGCGATTCCTGACGTGTGACTTTCAGGTCTGAAACGTAATCGTACAGGTAGTTTTTGTAGCGAGTCAGATGCCTCTTCCGTGATAAAATCATATTTCTCTAACTGACCAATAACAGTATTACGACGGTTCATTGCATTTTCTGGATTTCGAACAGGATTATATCTTGACGGGGCCTGCAACATTCCAATTAGCAATGCAGCTTCTTCCATCGAAACGTCTTTAGGATCCTTTTGAAAATAAGTAGAACTTGCCGAACGAATACCGAACGCATTGTTTCCGAATTCTACTGTATTGAGATACATTGCAAGAATTTCCGTTTTAGTGTAATTCTTTTCTAGCTTGACTGCAATAACCCACTCTTTAATTTTACGGAGAACGAGTTGTGCTTTACTTAACTTTTCACCTCGAGGGAACAAATTTTTTGCAAGTTGCTGGGTAAGTGTACTGCCTCCACCTGCATCTTGATGTAAGAAAATAGTTTTTACTAAAACACGAAACAATCCTCTAACATCAACTCCTGAATGATCATCAAAACGAACATCTTCCGTGGCCTTAAGTGCATTTATTAAATAAGGTGATAATTCGCTATAGTGAACATTTACACGGTTTTCTTTAAAGTATTTTCCGAGCGACTGCATGTCCGAAGAATATATTTCACTTGCCAACATTGAGTTGGGATTTTCTAGCTCCTCAAAAGTTGGCAATTCCCCAAAATAGCCCATTGCGACTAATGATATAAATCCTACCAGGAATAAAAATGGAGCAAAGACAATCAGCCAAATAAAAAATATTATTCGCTTAACTTTAGAAGTTGATTTCATGCTTTATTTATTTCTTTTCAAAATTAATTAAAATTAAAAATCAGGATTAATGTCCATTGGCATATCCATTTGTCGGCTAGCTTTCTTACGCTGAAACAAGTTTGCATCATTAGATCCGAATCGGTAAACAAGGGTAAAGTTAGCGACCCGCGATTCTCGTTTACGTTCTGCATCATAAACAAACCCTTCTCCAACGTTGTGAATAATCATTTTACGTGTATCAAGTATATCAGTGATATTAATCGACAAATTCAATTTGCCTTTCATAAAATCTCTACGTGCTCCAATATCAATTCCGCTCATACCTCTAAAGGTCCCCTGGGGATTTCTAATAGCCGACATATACATACCTGTGATTTGTAAACTCGTAGTTTTTGAAGCTTTGATATTAATATTTCCTCTTAATGTCCAGTTGTTACTTGTACTTTGCAAAGCGGCATCAATATTTTCTCCATTGATTTTATTATTAAAATAATTAAAGGTGGTGGTAGAACTAACCGACTTCCCAAATTGATTCTTTACAACTATTTCTAATCCTGTATTTGCCGATGAACTGTAATTAATAAAGGTCATGGTAGAAACTCCAGTCAGCGAATCAATAGATCTGAAACGACTAATCAAATTTTTTGTATAGCGGTAATAAAGTGTAGCAGAAACAGAATGTTCTTTAATCTTTCTGAAATAATTGAATTCATAACTATCTATAAACTCTGGTTGAAGGCGCGGATTACCTGTTCTAACGTTACGCACATCCGATATATCTGTAAATGGATTTAAATTTTGTGGATTTGGTCTGTTTACGCGCTTACTATAAACCAATTGAAAATCGCTCTTTTCTTTAACTGTATATTTTATTGCAGCACTTGGAAATAAATTGGTATAATTATATTCAAAATCATCAACATCTATCACTGCATCACCAATTATCTTAGTGTTTTCAACTCTAACTCCTCCTTGTAGCTCGACAAATTTATCTTTCTTAAATATAGTAGGCGCCTTACCTGCAAATTGTAAATAAGCTGCTGTGATTTCATCAGAATAAATAAAATGATCTGTATTAGCTACATCGAATCCGTCGCGATTCAACCCCACCTGATCGTTATCGCTTGTTCTGAATGTGCCCTTTAGTCCTGTTTCAAATTTTGCATTCTGATTAATTGGATGAGTATAATCTGTTTGGGTTACTAATGTAGAAAATTGCCCCTTACGTTTCAACGTTGAATAACTAAATACACTATCAACCGTTAAATAATAATCGTTATCATTGTTTTCACTTTGTGAGTAATTAGCAGATCCGGACCATTCTCTTTTTGTTCCTGGAATTACATGACGAATGTCTACGCCTCCCTCAAGATTCATATTGGAATTTGAAGAGTTAGCGGTTCTGTAAAACCCTCCTAACCCACTTCTGATAGAATCTTCATAAACAGTACTATTTAATTCGTATTTGTTTTCATTTCTTTCACTAAACCCTCCAGATAAGCCTATTGTAGTGTTATTGCTTAAGTTAATATCCAATGATGAACGAATAGAATTATTATGATTTTGATTTCTTCCTTCAGATTGTGCATCTTCAAACGGATATAAAAAAGCAAGTTCATTTTGTCGAGTAGAAAACCCAGACGAACGTCTTGTCTCTTCGCGGAAATTATAACTCAAATTCAAATTTGTTTTTTTAGTACGGTTGTTAAATGAAACACCACCATTATACTTATCGCGCGTTCCTGCACCTAATGTAACCGACCCATTAATCCCACTTCGCTTATCTTTCTTTGTTTTGATGTTGATGATCCCCGCCATACCTTCTGCATCATAACGTGCACTTGGATTGGTAATAATTTCTATCTGATCAATAGAACCAGCAGGAAGTTGCTGTAAAAGTGAGGCTTTATCACCACCACCTAAACTTGATGGCTTACCGTCAATTAAGATTGTAAGATTTTCACTTCCTCTTAAACTAATCTTTCCATCAATATCTACATTAACAGATGGTACATTACGAAGCACATCAGAAGCTGTTCCTCCTGTACTCACCAAATCTCTTTCAACATTATAAATTTTCTTGTCGAGCGAATTAACATAATCAGCGCGCTCACCCTGAACTTCTACTTCCTTTAAATTCTTTTGAGATGAAGCAACGTAAACAATACCGAAATCTTTAGTGGGATCCATTGGATTAAGCATAAACGGTTTTGAATCCATTTTACGATAACCAATAGCGCTTATTCGTAAAAAATACCTGCCTGGTTGTAATGCTTCAATACTAAATTGCCCTTTGCCATTGGTTAATGTACCTCCAACTATCGAAGAGTCGCGCACTTTTAAAACAGCGACTGATGTAAATTCAAGCCCTGATTTTGTTAATGAGTCTTGCAACGTTCCTATCACTTTACAAATAGCCGGCATATTGCGCAATGCAGAATCACGATTCATTCCTCCTCGCATGGCAGAGTCACGCAAACCTGGATTAGGTAGCTGTGAAAAACCCGCCAAGGAAAACAGAAGAATATTAAAGGTTGCTAAACTTAATTGTTTGAGTATGCTCATTGCCTAATACGATAGCTCATTAAATAATACTTGTAATAATGTTTGTCCAACAGCCTTTAAAGAATTCTTATCAATTTTATCAATCGTATCTCCGTGAGTATGCCAATGCTTCCAGAAATGTGATGGCGTGTTGTGGTCATAGTGAATTACATCAGTACATTTTATCTTTGCTATTTCATTGATATAATAATGGTCATCGACAATCGGATTAGTTTTTTCTAATAAAAAATAATTTCCATAACCTAAATCATTTGCTGTTTTCCAAACCATTCCTGTCACATCTTCAGCATAGCGTAATGATGTACCTTCTTGAGTAAAAGTAGCATTCGTTGCCCCCACCATATCTAACAACACTCCATAGCGAGCATAATAATTTGGAGTATGTAAATGCTGCGACCAATACTGCGAGCCTAAACAATACGTATCATCTTGTTCTGGATAACCACTATTTTCTGGTTGTCCATAATCTTCAATATCAAAGAAAATAATATCTATTCCTAAATCTGGTTTTGCTATTGATAACTGACGTGCAACTTCTATTAAAATTCCAACACCGCTTGCTCCATCATTAGCACCATCAATTGGTTCATTTTTTCTTATTGAATCTTGATCTGCAAACGGACGAGAATCCCAATGAGCACAAAGCATGATGCGATTCCCTTTTTTGGGATTAAAAGAACTAATGATATTTTTTCCATTCAACGTCTTTCCGTCAAACCCTCGCGATTGAAAACTTTGAATCATGACAGTATCTGCAAATTGCTTCATGGTTTTGCTTAACCACTCTGCACATTTAGCCTGAGAAGTAGAATTAGGAATTCGAGGACCGAAATCAGTTTGCGCTTTTACATAATTAAAAGCAGAGTCAGCGTCAAATATTGGAGGTGGCGTTGTACTTTTTTTCGCCTCAACTTCTGTAGTTTCTGATTTATTACCAGAGTTACACGCGGTCAATGCAAATATGAATGCAAGTAAAATTATAAGATTAATTCTTGCTCCAGGTTGAGCCATCTTTACCATCTTTGATTGTGAAATTTAATTTGATTAACTCATCACGAATTTTATCTGATGTAGCAAAATCTTTATTTGCTTTTGCTTGCGCGCGGATCGATAACAAAAGATTCATTAACCCATCCATATCATCATCTGATTTTTTTTCTTCTAGTTTCAATCCTAAGATGTCAAAAACAAAAAGATTTATTAATGATTTTAATTTGTCTATATCCGCAGCCGTTAGCGATTCAGTTCCTGCATTAGCAGAGTTAATTATTCTTACCGCTTCAAATAGATGGGATAAGACAATCGCCGTATTTAAATCATCGTTCATTGCATCAAAACATTTCTGTTCTAATTCAGCAACTGAAACTGTTGAACTATCTGAAGGATTTAATTTTTCTAACGTATCAATTGCATTAATAATTCGCTGGAAAGCTTTTTCAGCTGCAATTAAACCTTCATTAGAAAAATCAAGGGTACTTCTATAATGCGCCTGTAAGATGAAAAAACGAATAGCCATTGGTGTATAGGCTTTTTCCAACAACTTATGATCTCCAGTAAAAAATTGTTTAAGCGTAATGAAATTACCTAAGCTCTTTCCCATCTTTTGTCCGTTGATCGTAATCATGTTATTATGCATCCAGTATTTCACAGGAGCTTTACCACATGAACCCTTAGATTGTGCAATTTCACTCTCATGATGAGGGAATAACAAATCCATTCCTCCACCATGAATATCGAATGTCTCTCCTAAATATTTACTGCTCATCGCGGAACATTCAATATGCCAGCCCGGGAAACCATCGCTCCATGGCGAAGTCCAACGCATAATATGTTCAGGACTTGCTTTTTTCCATAAAGCGAAGTCTGCAGGATTTCTTTTTTCTGATTGTCCTTCTAATTCTCTACGCTCATTACCTGCACCAGCAATTAATTCTTCAATCACACGGCCAGATAGTTTTCCATAATCGTTGGAAGTACTGTAATTAATTACATCAAAGTAAACAGAGCCATTCGACTCATAGGCATATCCGTTAGCAATGATTTTCTTGATCATTTCAATTTGTTCGATGATATGTCCTGATGCACGAGGTTCAATACTTGGTGCGCTATTATTTAACTCACGCATTGATTCATGAAAACTACCTGTATAAAGTTCCACGACTTCCATCGGCTCTAATTGTTCTAATCGAGCCTTCTTTGCAATTTTATCTTCTCCTTCGTCAGCATCATTTTCCAAATGGCCAACGTCGGTAATATTTCTTACATAACGTACTTTATATCCGAGATGAGATAAATAACGATATAATACATCAAACGTGATATATGGACGAGCATGTCCTAAATGCGCCTCTCCATAAACTGTTGGTCCGCAAACATACAAACCAACAAAAGGTGCATTTATCGGAATAAAATTTTCTTTTTGTCGCGTTAACGAATTGGTAATATAAAGCGGGTGTTGCATGTAATCTTTCTTCTATTAATGTTCAGCACTCATGCGTGCTTCTTTCAAGTGTAATAACATATCCTTTGTCATAGATGCCATATCATAATACGGAACCCATCCCCAATCATCTTGTGCGCGAGTATCATCAATCGACATTGGCCAAGAGTCGGCTATTGCCTGACGAAAATCGGGCTCGTAAGAAATTTGAAATTCAGGAATATGTTTTTTTATTTCGTTGGCAATTTCACGAGGAGTGAAACTGATGCCAGCTAGGTTATAACTACTGCGAATTTTTATTTTGTCTGCATCAGCATTCATCAACTCTAACGTTGCGCGAATTGCATCAGGCATGTACATCATTGGCAATGCTGTATCTTCTTTCAAAAAGCAATTATAAGAACCTTTATCCAAAGCCTGATGATAAATATCTACTGCATAATCAGTAGTGCCACCACCTGGTTGTGCTTTATAACTGATTAAACCTGGATAACGAATACTACGCACATCTACTCCAAATTTATTGAAGTAATATTCGCACCAACGTTCACCGGCCTGCTTACTAATTCCATAAACCGTTGTTGGCTCCATCGTTGTAAATTGAGGAGTATTTACACGCGGTGTTGTTGGACCAAAAACAGCAATACTGCTTGGCCAAAAAATACGCATACCTCCTAATTCTTTTGCTATATCAAGCACGTTGAAAAGACCTTCCATATTTAACTTCCAGGCCATTTTCATTTTTTGTTCTGCTGTTGCACTTAGTAATGCTGCAAGTAAGTAAACATGCTTTACTTTATTCGCTTTAATTACATCAGCGATAGCCTGTCCGTCCATCACATCCAATTTAAAAAACGGACCACTTTCTTTAAGATATCCTTCTTGATCTTTTACATCCGCTGCGATTACGCGATCACCACCTAATTCTGTTCTCAGCGTATGAACTAAATCAGTTCCGATTTGTCCTCCTGATCCTAATATTAAAATATTATCTGCGCTACTCATTTTAAATTTTGCTGTTGAAACTTTATTTGCTGAATTAATAAATTGACACTATCCATTTCTGCGATAGTTGTTTTTATTTTTATTTTATTGTCGTCAATTCTTTTTTCGTTATCACTGATTTGTTTTTTCATGCTAGCATTACTCTGCTCCAGGTAAGATGTATTGTTTTCAAGATTTTTCTTGTCTTTGCTTTTATCTTTGATAACGTCTTCTTGGTCTTTTATTTTATTTTCTAATGCTTGATTACAAATTTTTGTCCCCCACTCTTTAAAAAATTTGATTATCCATGAAGCCTCTTTCGGATGATTCTTAGAAGATACCGTCTTGTCGTCACGCATAAAAACTGCTGCCAATTGAAAACCTGAATCTACAGCAGTAATTACTGAAAAAATTGTTAAAGTATCAGCGCCAAGCCCGTTTATTACGACATTCTTTGCATTAATTTCCTCTTTAGCCTTTTTTACTTTTGCTTTATTTTCTTTGAGAAAATCAACCCATGAGTCAGCCAATAATTCATAAGAAACATAAGGTATGAATACACGAATAGAAGTATTATATCCTCCACCTAATTTTTCTAATCCCTCATCCACAATAACTACTTGTGAAAATCCCAAGGAAGAAATAAAAATAAATAAAATTGAAGCGATTAATTTTTTCATATTTAGATATCCGTTACTCCGCCTGATATTACAAATTTCATCATCTCCGTTCCTGAGGCATCGAGCTTCTGAACATTTTCTGATTCTACAATCACTAATTGTCCGTTAAAACCATAGGAGAATGGTAAATAAACGGCCATTTTACTTTTCCCAAGACCCAATTCAGTTAAATCGTTTTCAGTAACAAAACCGATTCGCTGAATTGGAGGGTTATTATTCATAGTAACCAAAACAGGTTGGGTGAAACGCTTTTTCTCTCCAACGAAAGCCTCTATCAAATCTTTCACAGAAGAGTAAATTAATTTTAAAAGGGGTGTTCTTTCTATTAATCCTTCCAAAATCGCAAACATCGGATTCCTCACGAAGCGCGTTCCGATGTAGCCCGCAGCTGTGATAATACTTGCGATTAATAAAATTCCTAAACCTGGCAAATCGAAACTTTCTGCCCCTGGAACTGGAATTGGAACCTTAACCGGAAGTAAATTATCAAGCCATACCACCGCTTTAATAACCACATAAACTGTAACCGTAACAGGCACCACAAATAAGAGCCCTTGTAAAAAGTAATTTATCAGTTTTTTCATGTCGTTTATTTAGCGCCACAAATATCTGAAATTGTAGTGGGCAAGCCATAAAATATTGAAAATATATCACTCTTATGGAGGACAATTTTGCATCTTTGGGCTGTGAACTGGCAGGAACTGATAAAAAACCCGGATATCCTTCGAATAATTGACGAAAACAAGGATCAAAATGTGGCTTCTTTAGCATTGAAATGGGCGAATAAAAAAGATTTGTTCACCCCATTTGTCCTAAACCAGATTCAAGGGGTGCAAATTGCAAAGCGTAAAATACCTTTCTGGTCCAACTGTAATGAGCTTGTTTACCCTGATAAAACAGCTATGGAACAGTGTTCATCGGAGTTAACAGCTGTTTTTAAAAGTCAACTTTTCAAAGGAATGCAAGTGGCCGATTTAACAGGCGGATTAGGCATTGATAGTTATTTTATTAGTCGCGAAGCTGAGCGATTATTTTACGTTGAGCCTGACACCTACAGATATGAAATTGCCCAACATAATTTCAATGCTTTAGGAGCTAAAAATGTTTCATTTTTTAATGTGACGGCAGAAAAATTTCTGGAGTACCAAGGACTTGCAGCATTAGATTATGTCTACATCGATCCATCTCGAAGAAATGAAAATAAAAACAGAGTTTTTCTATTGAAAGACATGCAACCTGATTTATCAATTATCATTGACTATTTCAAGCAATTTAAAGTGCGAATGCTTATTAAGCTCGCTCCAATGTTAGATATTAAAGCAGCATTGAAAGAATTGATTGGAGTAAAAAGAGTTTATGTGGTTAGTGTTGTGGATGAATGCAAGGAATTATTATTCGATATTGATTTCCGATTTGATGGAGCTCCAATAATTAATTGCGTGAATCTTACCAATGAAAAAACGCAATCATTTGAATATTTGATGGAAGAGGAAGAAGAAAATTCAGTGGTTGTTTCAGATGCTTTAAATTATATATATGATCCGTTTTCTTCGTTGAATAAAGCAGGCGGATTTAAGTCGGTTTCCAACAGATTTAATCTTAACAAAATCAGCAACAATACGCATTTATATACCTCCAATAATCTGATTTCTGATTTCTTCGGAAATTGTTTTGAGGTAATTCGCGTGGACGATTTTTCTTCGAGGGAATTTACAGGAATTGAAAACAAAAAAGGGGTAATAAAAATTCGGAATTTTCGTATGACACAATCGGAAATTGAAAAGAAAACAAAGATTACTTATGGTCCTGATTGTTTTTATTTTTTCTTCGCAGATGCGGACAATAAAATGAAGGTTGCCACAACAAAAAAAGTATATTAATTATTCGGAAGTTGATTGTATTCTGATTTTAGTTTTTTGGTAAAGCCTTTTATCACAGCTTCGTAACTATGATCAATCAATTGAACTATTAATTGGTCTGGCGCATCGTCGTTTAATAAGACCGTATTCCAATGTTTATTGTTCATGTGATATCCTGAACGAATACTTGTATATTTCTCTCTCAATTCAACAGCATATTCAGGGTCACATTTTAAATTAACACTATCGGGCTCGGAAATGCTTATTAATGCAAACATTTTCCCCATTACTTTAAAAACCAAGGTGTCTTCATCAAAAGGAAACGATTCAGTAACGGCCTTTTTACTAATGCAATACAGTCTTAATTCTTCAATATTCATTTAAAATAATTTATTAGCAAAGGTACGAAGCCTTTTTGCATTTAACTTTAGGCCTTCAAATATCAATAATGACACAAAATCATCCTAAAAAACTCTTTTTACTCGATGCCTTTGCATTGGTTTACAGAGCTTATTTCGCTTTCAGCACGAACCATCGAGTAAATTCAAAAGGTTTAAATACTTCGGCCATGTTTGGCTTTACTAATACGTTACTAGATGTATTGAAAAAAGAAAAGCCTACGCACATCGCGGTTGTGTTTGATACATCGGCACCTACACATAGACATGATGCCTTTGAACATTACAAGGCTCATCGCGAAGAGATGCCAGAAGATTTAAGAAAGTCGATACCGTATATCAAAGAAATTATTCGCTGCTTTAATATTCCGGTAATTGAATTAGACGGATACGAAGCAGATGATATCATTGGAACTTTTTCCATTAAAGCTGAGCAAGCTGGTTTTGTTACCTATATGAT
The DNA here is from genome assembly GCA_046303115.1 of Bacteroidota bacterium. Classification (GTDB taxonomy): domain Bacteria; phylum Bacteroidota; class Bacteroidia; order AKYH767-A; family OLB10; genus CAINEC01. The sequence continues at coordinate 16,260 of JBKCGZ010000212.1, forward strand.
GACGCCTGATAAAGATTATGGGCAGATGGTAACTGACAAAGTTTTTATTTACAAGCCAGCGCGCAGTGGTGCAGGAGCTGAGATTTTAGGAGTGAAAGAAATATGCGCTCGCTTTGGTATTGAAAGACCAAATCAGGTAATTGATATACTTGGATTGATGGGTGATTCTGTAGATAATATCCCTGGAATTCCTGGGGTAGGAGAGAAAACAGCCACAACATTAATCCAGCAATACGGAACAATTGAAAATCTGTATAACCATACTGCTGAATTAAAGGGTAAGCTAAAAGAGAAGGTGGAAGCGAATAAAGAATTAGCTTTTATGTCGCGACAATTAGCCACCATTCACTGTGATGTACCTTTGACGTTTAACGAAGAAGAATTGGCTATTCGAGAGATAAACAAAGATGGTATTCGTAATTTGTTTAATGAATTAGAATTCCGCCGACTTGCTCAAATTATTTTAGGAGAAGTAATTGAAGCGCCTGTTGAAATTAAAAATGGACAACAAGATTTGTTTGCTCCTGCTAGTTCGGCAATGCCTACCGTTATAGCTGATGAAGAGCCTTCGGAGTCGGTTACGTATAATACGATTAAAAATACTCCTCACGAATATAAAATTGTTGATTCAGTTGAAGGATATCAGTCGTTAGCACAAACTTTAATGGGTGCCGAAGAGGTAAGTTTTGATACGGAAACAACAGGTATTGATGCTAATCAAGTTGAATTAGTAGGACTATCTTTTTCGATAAAAGAACACGAAGGTTGGTATGTTCCTATTCCTGCAAGTATGGATCAGGCAAAAGCTATTTTATCCTACTTCCAGCCATTTTATGAGTCGGAAACCATTCGTAAAATAGGGCAAAATTTAAAGTATGATATCACTGTTTTAAAGTGGTATGATGTAGAAGTAAAAGGACCATTGTTCGATACAATGGTGGCGCATTATTTAATCCAGCCTGAGATGCGTCATAATATGAATGTGCTTGCGGAAACGTATTTGCAATATGCCCCTGTTTCTATCGAAGAATTGATTGGGAAGAAAGGAAAAGATCAGATGAGTATGCGTTTCGTAGATACGCAAACAATTGCGGAATATGCGGCAGAAGATGCTGATGTAACATTACAGTTGAAAAAGAAATTTGAACCGATGTTACATGAAACGAATACCGAAAAATTATATCACGAAGTAGAAGAGCCATTGATATCTGTTTTAGGAGCAATGGAGCGTGAAGGAATTCGTTTAGATGTTGATGCTTTAAAAGAATTAAGTAAGTCGTTAGAGGAAGAAATTAAATCGATTGATAAAGAAATTCAAGCCTTAGCGGGAACGCCATTTAATATTTCATCTCCGAAGCAAGTAGGTGATATTTTATTTGAAGTATTAAAAATAGTTGATAAGCCTAAGAAGACGAAGACCGGTCAGTATGCAACGGGAGAAGATATTTTATCAAAGCTTACAGGCAAACATCCTATTGTAGATAAAATTTTGGATTATCGCGAATTAATAAAATTAAAGAGCACTTACGTTGATGCCTTACCGCAAATGGTGAATGCTCGAACAGGAAGAATTCATACATCCTTTAATCAGGTGGTGGCTGTTACTGGTCGTTTGAGTTCTGATAATCCGAACCTTCAAAATATTCCTATTCGTACTGCAAGAGGAAGAGAGATTAGAAAGGCGTTTGTTCCTCGTAACGAAGAGCATATTTTACTCTCTGCCGATTATTCACAAATTGAATTGCGTATCATGGCAGAACTTTGTAAAGACCCAGGATTATTAGATGCCTTCAATCATAATTTAGATGTTCATACAGCAACAGCGTCGAAAGTATTTGGTGTCGCATTAGAAGATGTTACATCCGATATGCGTCGTAAAGCTAAGATGGTGAACTTCGGAATTATTTATGGAATTAGTGCATTCGGATTAAGTGAGCGATTAAATATTCCTCGTAAAGAAGCCGCTGAAATTATCGATCAGTATTTTATCAAGTATCCATATATCAAAGATTTTATGGATAGCAGCATCGCGCAAGCAAAAGAAAAAGGATATGTAGAAACGGTATTAGGAAGAAGAAGATATTTACGTGATATCAATTCTAACAATGCAACTGTTAGAGGCTTCGCAGAACGTAACGCGATCAATGCACCTATTCAGGGATCAGCAGCTGATATGATTAAACTGGCGATGATTCACTTGAATAAAGCAATGACGGAAATGAATTTAAAATCGAAGATGTTATTGCAGGTACATGACGAATTAGTGTTTGATGTTTATTTGCCAGAATTAGAAACGATGAAAACACTAGTGGCTGATAAAATGAAACACGCGTTACCATTAAGTGTTCCTGTTGAAGTAGAAATTGGAACTGGTAAAAACTGGCTCGAAGCCCATTAACAGTAGTCGTACAAATTAGTAATTGGACTACCTTTGCAAAACAATAAAAGTATATGTCGGATAAAACAGTACAACTCGAAAATCAAATTGCACTGGCACAATTAGGTGGTGGTGAAAAAAGAATAGAATCACAGCATAAGAAAGGAAAATTAACTGCTCGTGAGCGTTTACATTTTTTATTAGATGATAATTCCTTCGAAGAAATTGGAATGTTCGTTACGCATCGTTCTACAGAGTTCGGATTAGATCGCGAAAAGTATTTAGGTGATGGAGTAGTAACAGGATACGGAACGATAAACGGCCGAATGGTATATGTATTTGCGCAAGACTTCACCGTATTTGGAGGATCATTATCAGAAGCACACGCTGAAAAAATTTGTCGCATCATGGATCTTGCTATGCAAAATGGAGCGCCAGTTATCGGATTAAATGATTCGGGTGGAGCAAGGATTCAGGAAGGTGTTGTTTCGTTAGGGGGTTATGCAGATATCTTCTATCGTAATACAATGGCTTCTGGAGTTATTCCACAAATCAGTGCGATTATGGGACCATGTGCCGGAGGTGCTGTTTACTCGCCAGCCATTACTGATTTTATCATGATGGTAGAGAATACCAGTTACATGTTTGTAACAGGTCCGAACGTAGTAAAAACAGTGACGCACGAAGAAGTAACAAGTGAAGAATTAGGAGGTGCATCAACACATAGTTCTAAATCGGGTGTTACTCATTTTTCATGTGCGAATGAAATCGAGTGTATTCAAAATATTAAACGATTACTAAGTTATATCCCATCAAACTGCGAAGAAGATGCTCCAGCATTACCGTACACAGAAGGAGATGAAACACGAGTAGCATTAAATTCTATCATTCCTGATAATCCTAATCAGCC